>JARGGA010000261.1 GCA_029210805.1 Candidatus Thorarchaeota archaeon | reverse complement strand
TTCTGGAGTCAGGGCTATCTTTTCTTGGTTGAGGGGATAGCTGTAATAATTGGTTCAGTAATCGGTTCCCGAATTGGTAGTTTTGTTTCACTGCAGACAAAACTCAAATGGCTAGAAGCAGGACTATCTATTTTGATTATTGTTCTTGCAGTTGCCACATTCCTGAATGCAGTTTTCGCATAATCAAACCATCACTCTATTTCCCCTATTAGCGTGCACTTCTTTCATTTCCGAATGCGACCTATCTGATTGCTACATATGAATGCAAAGCGGAGATTAATGCGGCGCACCCTAAGACCAACAGAATGGTTGGAATACCCCATCCAAAACTGAGAAGCATTGCAGTGCCAAAGGAACCTACAGCGATTGCAGTATCTACACCGGCCGAGTAAACCGCCATACCCTTGGCTTCCGATGAAATGGAAACAGAAGAAACATGTGAATTAAGTGCAATATTCGCAGCAGCAATCCCAAAGCCTATGGTGAATGCGGATGAAAGATAACCAATAATTCCAGCAAACACAAACATCAGAATAACACCAAAGACAATGAGAAGAGCTCCGATTGTCGCTATCCGTCCATAGCGAGAAGTTCCTGTCCAGATACCTCCAAGTACTGAACCCAATATCTGTGCCAGTGCATATACAGAGAAGAAGGTGCCAGGATTTTGAATACTATTCAAGACTGCAATCTCCGGTGAGTAACTTAGAAACACGCCTAGGGGGATGAATAAAAGAAAAGCTGAAAGAGTTGGAGATAATACACCTCTATCTGGGAATCCAGCGACCGGTGCTTCGTGAGTTACTGCAGGTGGAATTGTTCTCCATGCGTAGATTGACAGACCGGTGCTTATGCCACTGATGCCAAAGGCAATAAGGAAGCATAGCTGGAAAGACTCGAGTGTGTTGATGGCTACTAGCCAACTACCAAACACTGGAAATATCAAAAGACTGAATGAACCGAAGCCATTTAGATATCCTAGCGCTTCACTTACTCTCGTACTTTCTGTATTTTCTGCAATCATCGTAAGAATGGTTACAGTTGAAAGCGCCCAGCCAAAACCCTGAACCGCTCTAATTACATATATCGTTGTTATTCCCATGGCCATAGGATAGAATCCCAAAGAAACTGTCAATATCATATTTGCAAGGATTAGTGCTATGGCATCATCGATCCGGTCAATTATCCAACCCGAAAGGAATCGTGATAGAACTGCCGCCAAAGTGAATACGCCGAATGAAATCCCAAGTGTGCTTGTATCTCCAGAAACCAAAAGAACGTAATTCTGGAGAGCTGATAGAACAAGATTGTATGCTGAGAAAAGAACAAAAGCAATGGCTATCACAATCTTGGTCGTACGAGAGAGAGGAATTCTGTTATTCATCAGGTTTCTTCACTTAGGATTTTCAATGATGACCGTTAATATATTGTTACTGGATTGTATCAAATGAAATTTCATTGATGGCACAAGGGGCTTTGAAAGATAGTAAGTTAGACCAGTCCTGAGCATCTCGTATCACGAATATGACTGACCAGCTTATAATTATAACTCGAATTTTAATTCTCACAAAATCCACAGGTGACTGGATCAGACATGAATAAGAGCACTACCTCCCCATCTTCCAGAAGCTCTCGTCAAATGATGGAATTCCCATTATAGAATTTCTATGGACACATGCAAAAGAGAGGTTAGTAAGAAATTGTAGCTAAAAGATGTGTTCTTGATTTGAATCTACTCGTGTAAAGACATACTTGGTCACCATTCTAAATTGAAGTTTGGTAACAAATAGTTTGAAGGTGTCTTTCAGTGAATTACAACCTTCTTTCCAAGGTCCTCATGTGTGCCAAGTATGAAACAGTAACAAAAAATAGTGTCCATCCAATGGCTGATGCAATATCGAAAAATGGATGGAAAACCGAGGCACCTGAAATTGATGCCCAGAATAAGTCAGCAAGGTAAGTCAGGGGAGAAAAGAGCGCTATAATCAGGATAACCTCAGGCAATGATGCTAAGGAAATGAAGATGCCACTAATGAAGATGAGTGGGAATTTCACCATCGTCGTAATCATCATAATAGTAGAGGTCTGGTCCACAGGAGGAGCTGACATCATCTGCCCAAAGAATGCAAAACAAATGCTACCAATAATTATCCCAACGATTGTTAGTCCGAGTTGAATGAAGCTCAACTCCATGAGCAGGCAAACAAGTACGAATGGAATAAGACTTGAGAAAAGACAGAATGTCGCAGATGCGAGGCTATCGCCTATAAGAATGCACCAGAGAGGTACAGGCATGGAAATTAGTCGTTCTAAAGTATGAGCTCGGGTTTCAATCGGGAATATTACTGGTCCAACTGCTGTTGCAGAAAAGAACACAACCATTGCAAGTAACCCGGGTAATAATGTTGCAGGATCCATAGCCCGTCCTACGACAAAAGAGAGAAAGAAGAAGAATGGAAACAGAAGACCAAAGATAAGTGTTGGTCCTTTTGTATAGTAGACCTTCATATCTTTTCGTGCGATTGCAAGTATTTGACGTAGACGTAGACTTATAGTTCGAGTCAGACTATTGTTCCCCCAAGTTTTATTAAATCAAGAAAGACATCCTCAAGCGAAGCGGACTCCGTGCATGCTGAAATGACTCTCAGACCCTGGTCCTTCGCAAGCCCTACCAATCCAGTAAGCACACTCCCGGGGTCGGTGGTGTAGCACCGTACCGTGGGTCCAGTAATTAGAACCTCGCTAATCCCTGCAATGTTCATGATCTTTTCTTGCGAGATGGTATTAGAAAGAGTCATGACCACACTCTGTCGCCTCTCGAATGTTCTTCGCAGGTTCATAGGTGTGTCAATCACTGCGATTTTTCCCCTGTTAATCACAGCAACTCGTGAGCAAATGTCTTGGGCTTCCTGCATGTTATGTGTTGTTAGGACTATAGTACGTCCTTCCTTGGCCATATCGGAGATTACCCCTCGGATTTCCCGTGAACTCTCTGCATCGAGACCTGATGTCGGTTCATCTAAGAAGAGCACCTCGCCATCGGTCATGAGTGCCATGGCCAAGCTCAGACGCTGTCTCATCCCCTTTGAGTATTTCTTCGCAACTCTACTTCGTGCCTCATAGATATTCATCTTTTTGAGTAACTGCACGGACCGCTCTTTTACAATATCTCTCTTCAGACCATAGAGGTCTCCAAAGAGGTCCATATTTTGCTGCCCAGTCAGATCTACATAGACATTCGCAGTTTCAGGAAGGACTCCAATATTCTTTCGGACTTCGTTTGCATATCGCGGCATTTCTAATCCCAAAACTGAGATAGACCCTGATGTGGGGGAGATAACTCCAGTGAGCATCCGTACTGTTGTTGTCTTACCTGCTCCATTTGGTCCAAGGAAACCAAATATCTCTCCATGCTTTATAGAGAAACTGATTCCATCTACCGCATTAATGTCATGATATTGTTTCACAAGGTCTTGTGCTATGATGGTGGGGACCAATGGATGTCAATCCTCACTTAAGAAACTCATTACTGGGCTTTAAGTATACTCAGCTCATCCTTGATACATTCCAATCGATGAATGACCTCAGCCATGCACTTTTCGAGATGAGCCACCTGTTCATCTTTGGTCATCTCTTTATGATGATCTCCTTTTTCACATTTGCAATTTGTCATGATAGAACGATCCATTTGAATGAAACTCCATGGACCATATAACTTATTGCTCCATTGAATGGAAGTAACTACTTGTTGACAAAGAATGAATAAAAAAATGTATACCGACTCTGCATGCATCAAGCCACTAGTTAGCGTTCTACGTCTACTTGGTCGTCAGTGGACAATCTCTCTGATCCTATTGCTTGGTGAACAAGAAGATACTGTCAGGTACTCAAACATTCGAGAAAATCTCAATGAAGAATCCAATGACATTATCAGTGATTCAACTCTGTCAAGGAAGTTATCAGAATTAGCTAACTTGGGGATTATTTACCGTAAGAGCTATGATGAGGTTCCTCCTAGAGTCGAATATGGTCTTACTGAGGCGGGAATGACTCTATTTCGCACACTTAATCAGATAGCAGACTGGACTAGGGAACAGTGTCATACAGGAATGCTTCGAATCCCAAAGAAAGATTCGATAACTGGATGATATACAAAATCCCATTTGTCACCAAAGAAGAAAGAAGTACATGTGCGATAGCAAAAGAGAAAAATGGAATCAAACATTGTATCACTAATGAAATATCTGCTAATCTTAAACGACCCACCATATGGCACTGAACGGTCCTATAATGGTTTACGCTTAGCCATGTCTCTGGTCAAGGATACTCAGAATCCAGAAGTAAGAATATTCCTTCTAGCAGATGCTGTAACTTGTGCTGTACAAGGACAGAAGACTCCAGAAGGTTATTACAATCTCGAACGGATGCTCAGAGCGCTGATAACCAAGAAGGTGCTCATCAAATGTTGTGGTACCTGTTTGGATGCTCGTGGTTTCGATGAGTCGATTCTTATTAAGGGAGTACAGCGTGGATCAATGACTGACCTTGCTCTGTGGACAGCAGAGTCCGAACGTGTCATTACTTTCTAACTCTTAGTATAAAGAAAAGCCTTATCCAAGTTTATAGATTTCCCAGGCGATTATTATATTCGTAACATTTTAGGTTTATAATTCGCTCACATGAAATCGTGAGGGATTGATTGGGGATAACAGTTTGAAATTCTAACATTCCAAACATCAATTAATACAGACTTGATAAGTTATTCATGAATAGAAATTTGTACGATGCAAATTTCCTTACGAAAATATTACCTATTTTCCAGATAACTAATTTCCCAGATAACTATTTGAAGCTCTAAGGGAACAGTAGATTTGCATTACACGGATTGAAAGGAGGATGAGGCTTCAATCTGGTTCA
>JARGGA010000260.1 GCA_029210805.1 Candidatus Thorarchaeota archaeon | reverse complement strand
GACTCCAGTAGAGCAATGCGCCCACTGTTGATGTGAAAACTGCTGCAAAAAGAGATGTAGCTATGGCCTTGTGAGTTTCAACATTCATGGCTGTTAGCAGGGGAACGAAAAGCGATCCTTCACTGCCACCTCTCATTCCAATTAGGATGTTGCAAACACACGTGCCAAATGTAATGTTTCTCATCGTTGGACTGAGATTCTCGGATGTAGTCGGAGTGATATACTTGATCTTGAGTGCCAAAACTGCAATCAATGAAGCAAAAAGGAATACAACTGCTAGCCAGAATACAGATACTGACAGAGAGAATGCAATTATTGTACCAATTACTGTTCCGACGGATCCCCCGAGAATCATGTATGATCCGAATCTAAAGTCAATGTTCTGTTTTTGAGAGATTGCACCCATAGAAGTTGTAAATGGAAGAGCAAGAAGGTTCATACCAAACGCAGATATTAGCGAAAACCCTGCAAAATTCAACAATGGAATCCGGATTGACCCGCCTCCAATTCCAAAAAGGCCACTACCGATTCCCGCAATAAAACCTATGAATCCTGCCAGGATGAGAAATATACTATAATCCGTTTCCTACGGCTTCTGTTGTGTAAACACAATACTACTTTGGCCACTGAATACTAAATCTAAGGATTGGGGAATGCTCAATGGAATTCCCCATGAAACCTCAATTGTTATAGATAGTACAAGAGGTATGGTTGACTAATGTAATCATGGATTGTTAAATGAGGAAATAACGAGGCACATTCTCCATATATTCCTTGTACGATTCTCCGAATCTATCCAAGCACTCATTTTCTTCTGCAATAACACCTGCATGTTGAAAACCGAATGATACAATCCTGAGTATCAGAAGAATCCAAGAGCTTAAAGCTAAGCTCATTCCAATTCCAATAACCAAGAGCATGACCAGCTGTGGGTGCCTTGAGAATTTGTATATGCCAATTGTGACAGGCTCCTCTAATGGTGTATTCTTGAAATCTCGGATGACCCAAACCAAACCCAATAATCCTATGACGAAAATACTAAGTCCAATGAGGAATCCGATAGAGCTGAAATCTATCGATGTAAAAGCAGTTATGATTAAGAAAACCAACCCAATTGCTTTGCCAAAGGCGAATGAAACTCTGTGTCCGGTCTTCCAATTTTTCCGATCAAATTCAAAGAGCCTATCTCTCACATCTTCGGGGATCACAAGCACAGATAGACCTTGAATTAGCCACCATACCCAGAGTAGTAGCCAACCATTCAGCCACCCCACTCCGAAAATTGGAAAGAGTTCCATTTCCATATTCATCACACGTTTTCATTTCTTCTAAGTTAGAGGCATCTAACATTTTGTATTTAGATTCTTCTAGACAAAATAATTTCTGAGTCGGTTTCTTACTAGAAAAAAAAGATTGAGGGGAAGGAATCCCCTTCGCCTGCTTGTTATCTTTTCTTTAGGAAAATTACTATGACAATAACCAAAATGGCTCCACCAGCTCCTACGATGAGGATGGTTAGAGGCCCCATATCCAATGGGGGTGGAGTTGTCGTTACTGTTGTTGTGGGAGTAATTGTATCTATAGTGGCAGTTGTTGGTGTAGTGGTTGGAGTTGTAGTTGGTGGTGCTACATAGAGGATTCTGATCTTGATGACATAGGAAATGGTGTTACCATTCGTATCCCAAACGCTGATGTTCAATCCATAATCGCCAACAGCAAGGTCAGTTGCATTGGTTATCAAACCAGTGGAACTTATCTGGAAATTCGTTGTATCGTTTAATGCCCATCCATCGATTCCTGAGCGATCTGTGGCATTGAGCTGATAGCTAAAAGCAAGGCCATCATCAATCTCCTGATCGGTTGGAGTTTCAACCCAAAAAGGATATGTCGAATCAACAACATCTAGGTCCATAGTTTCATTTGTCGAATGTCCTGAGATATGATATGCGATAACCATCATCTCATGGTTCCCTACATCAATACCATCAACATCGACTACAATGTCCGTTCCATACCATGTTGCATTATAGAATGAAACATCATCGAGATAAACCTCATACTTCCAGGGATTCAATGCATAGGCTGGCCATGTCATTGTGTTTCCAGTATCACCAAATTCGTATGTCAGATAGGTGGAGGCGTTCAAATCAAGACTCTTAGAGGGATATGGGTCATTCACGCCTGTATCCGTATAGGTTCCTGATCCATCGTAATCACTCCAATGATTGCCTTCGTCTGTGTAATAGTTGTACCAGTATGTAGGGTCGTTATTCCCGCTTCCATAACCATTGATATCGTTCCATCCAATATCATTGCCCCAGACCATAATGATCCCGCTATCGCTGAGGTGAATTCCGTAGTCATTATCATAGATGAGGTTGTCCGTTATGTTGCCCCAGATAACTCTCATTATAACCCCAATTTGGTTATGATGAAGCGTGTTCCCTTCGACATGTGAACGAGTCATCTCCATAGATTCCGTTATTCCGATTAATCCAGATATCATTGTTTGATATGGTACAATTCTGCGCACTGCTGAAAATGTAAATGCCAGATGCTGAATTGTTCCAGATATTGTTGCTCTCAATGCTCCAATGGGAGGCTGCATTGATGCATATCCCCGACTCGCGGACATATTCTCCCCACCATCCATTATGGGTAATATTGTTCGAAACTATAGTGACATTCTCGCCCATTTGTCCTGAAATCCCGTAGCCTGAATTGTTGTATAGCTGATTTGCTTCAATATGCCAGTTATTGCCTCCAATTAATCCAATACCTGCCCATACATTATCATAGATTTCATTATCGATGATTGTACCATTATCATTTTGTTCAGCATGGATGCCTGTATCAGGAGCCGAATAGGAATTATTGTATATTACATTACTCAAGAATGAGCTATTGTGAGAGTCATAGACGAGAATGCCTGAACCTTCGTTAGAATATACAGTATTTTCTGAGGCCGCACAAAAGTCAGAGTAGTAGAGATTAACTCCTTCACCTGCGTTGGAGAAAAATGTGTTTCCTTCAAGCGTCAAATTATCAGTGGTATGACTTAGCATGCCAGAAAGGCTCATGAATGAGTGGCATTCAAACAGAGTAATGTTTTCTGAATTGGGAATGTATATCCCATGACTAGATGCACCACTCACTTGAGTATTGTCAACATATACATCCTCGCTAAGTCCTATGAAGAGACCATGATAACCACCATGAATCTCTGTATCCTCAATTGTACCATTGGCTGAATTGACGATATATATGCCATAATCCCCAGGTGCAGCCCCTGTATTGTTGAGATAGCAGTTGCTAATTACGAAGTGTAGAGTGACTCCATTAATTAGGATTAGAGTCAATGTCCCAGTGATCTCCCATCCCTCAATCCTGAATGGATCTGTTGAGTTTCCGGATCCTGCCCAGCCCTCAGCAATAGCAGTGTCATTAAGATCTGTATCGCCAATGATGCTAATTGGACTATGTGTATCGTATGATACTACGAAATCACTCGGTAATTCCATTGCTGGCTCTATACCGTTCTCCTGCACATCAAATGTAGTTGGTATTGATGCCCCAGAGATATTGTCAAGAACAAACCAAACAAGATTGCTATTCTTGCACGTTTCATATGTTTCCCTCAGCTAACCAAATCTATTCGGTTTTGATAGTGGTACTAGGTGATATTTCTTTTGACTCATAGTTAGCAGAAACAAGTCTTCCTAAAACTAAATTTTATAATGAAAATAGAATGAGTGGGGATTAACTACCCCCAACTACTTTTCAAGAAGTTTGCCTATCTCTTTTGCGTACTTACGCATCTGAGTAACTGCAAGACCCATTGAAGTTACATCCTTAGCAGAACCCATGATTAAGAAATCACCTGCATGGGACAATACAACGAAACCTCCTTTCCCTCTGATGACAACCTCGTATAGTTCTAGAAGGTCGAGTTTCTCAGCAGCCATTTCACCTTGTACAAGAAGTGCAGCACTAACTGCTGCCATCAGATCTGGATCCGCATCTGACTCTTCAGTGGCAAAATAAGCAAGTTTGACTCCCTGTTTGCTGACAACGGCGATGGCATCAAGATCGGCGTAGTTGGTTAGACCCATAAGGAGCTCGACGAGCTCTTTCTCTTTTTCTGGATCAATAGCGGACAATATTTTATACCTCCTATTTGGCGACGAGTTTACGTTTCTTTGATGCT
The DNA here is from genome assembly GCA_029210805.1 of Candidatus Thorarchaeota archaeon. Classification (GTDB taxonomy): domain Archaea; phylum Asgardarchaeota; class Thorarchaeia; order Thorarchaeales; family Thorarchaeaceae; genus MP5-2226. Next base: position 727 of record JARGGA010000260.1, on the reverse strand, counting down.
TTCTTAGTTGAAATATCTTCATCTTCAACTTCTGATTTGAAGAAGGTGATAAGATCACCAAGCCTTTCTTTCATCTCCGTTTTGATTGGGCTAAGAATAGCATCAGGCGTGCCTTTGAGAAGTTCGATTCCCAAGACTCTTCCATCTTTTACAATGACTCTAGGAATGAATCCTTCCGCCATGAATGTACCTTCTGGCGGGTCTCTAACTTTCTGGAACTTACGTTCAATCTTCTCTTGGCCAAAAACTGAAATTTTCTGCTCTGAGACAGTATAAAGTTCATTGTAGATTATCAGGAGTTCTCTTTGGTATCCATCTGGAGCTTCTTCAGCTTCTAACTCCTTAATCATCAGGTCAATATCCGACTGTGAGGCCATGGGAGTTGCAGCACTAGACACTGCAGTTCTAGGCGTGGTTGTTACCGGTCTTGGTGGAGGTGCAGTTGACGTTGTTGGTGCGACTGTGGTTTTTGGCACAGGTGGGGGAGTACTTGTCTTAGGTGTTGGAGGAGGAGATGATTCTAATTCAGCTGGTGCACTAGCAGTCGCTGGTTCTGTATCTGTGGCAGTCCTTGGTGTCGGTGGCCTCGGTGGCGGAGCCGCATCACCTGGTTTCATCACTTTGGTGGCTGCTGTAGTGCCTTCCAGTGCTGTGAAGAATGTTGGTGGTTCCTCGCCTTCGTCCAGTGGCCTTACCTTAAAATGAAACCCGTATTCAGTTCACAGAT
>JARGGA010000259.1 GCA_029210805.1 Candidatus Thorarchaeota archaeon | reverse complement strand
AGCTGCTGGCACTCCAGGCGTATCAAAAGGATACATGATCTTCCTAGTGGTACTCATGGGTCTCATCAGCAATCTAGATAGCTGGTTGTCTTTGATTGAATCAAAGGCTTTAACCGGCATTCTACGTGATTTTTGGGGCATTACGACAGCCAGTACTGCTGGAGAAGTTACTGCCGCCCAAAGCGAATTTGCATTTCTGCAAGGGATCTTTGGAATCATAGTATTTGGAGTATTCTTCATAGCATGGTTTGCTGATGCATATGGTAGAAAGAAAGGAATGATGCTTCTCGTTTTGGTGATGGGAATTCCTGCAATTCTCATTGTATTCTTGTCAATTAATATCTACATGTTCTTGCTACTATACTCTGTTGTTATAATGGGTACAACAAGCAACCTTTGGGAAGTGCCGGTATCAGAGGAGGCACCTGCGAAGAGCAGAGGCATGCTTGGCAGTGCAGCGTTTATGATTGGCGTTATTCCATTATATGCAATAATAGGTCCTATGATAATAGATGCCTATGGCTGGCAATGGGGTTATGGTGTCATGTTCTTCCTAATGGTTGTCCTTTTAATTCTGCTATTCTTCATGAAGGAACCTCAACGCTGGGTAGACAGTAAAGATGCTAGAGGAGAAGGTAGACTTGGAATTTTGAGTGCAGTGAAAAAAATACGGAAGGAAGACTACAAGTATATCGTCATTGCAACTACGGTTTATCTTACTTGGACCATCTCCTTCAAAATGGTAACTACATTCGGTGGTTCATACTTTGTCAATGTGCAAGGCCTTACTGAGGGTGAATTCAATTCCATTCTCACAATCGCGGGACTCTTGCTACCAGTCAGTGCCTTAATTTCAGGAATCCTTTTGGATAAGGTTGGAAGGAATGTTGTTCTCATTCTGGGATCACTTGGTTCTATCGGAACTCTTGTGGGCCTAGCATTAACAGGAATGCCATTGTTCTATCAGTTAGCCTACTTCTTCATGGCCATGCTCTTAGCTTGGATCTATGTTTACATTGTGGAGATATTTCCGAATGAGGTTAGATCTACAAGTGTTGGAGTCTGTATCACAGGTGCGCGGCTAGGGTATGTGGTTGGTCCACTGCTCTCTTCAGTGCTAATCGCATTGGTTGCAGATATGGTCGGTCTCTGGATGTTTGCAGGCCTACTCCTAATTATCCCACTCTTCACGTTGCTTGCAAAACCACTTGAAACAAAGGGTAAGACGCTGGAAGAGATTGAAGTAGAGAGATAGGAATTTCATGGTAGAGGAAGCGCTTCTGGCGCTCCTCGTCCATTTTCTTTTGCACCAACATTGAAGCTAGAGAGCTAAACGTAGAGAGGCCATATTGTCGTGGTTTTCATCCGCAAGTCGGTCAAAAGCTGTTGCAGCCTCAATCAAGAATTCAATTTTCACAGATCCCTTTTCATAGAATCGGTTTCGCAGTTCTTCAATAGCTATTGCAGTTTCACACAGCAATCCATCATTCTCAGACTGTGGCACGTCCAAATCAAATGAATATGAATCACTCTCGAAACCCTTGATTGGTTCCAAAATCATCTCTGTAACATTCTCACGTCGGATACGTTCCAAGGTCAAGATTCTCTTGGAGCACCTCTCTCTCAGAGAGGTTAAGAGAGATTTCAGCTCATCACCAACCACTTTCTCCAAGGCTCTTTCGTAATATCCCAGTGCTTCTGTTTCCAATTCTAGTGCAAATTTCATCACAGCGCCAAATGTACCTAATTCCATCCTACTCACATTATCCTGTTCAGAACCAACGCGTGATAACAACTTTGTTTTCAGTGAAGAAATCTACTGCATCCTGACCCTGTCCATGAAGATCCCCAAGGAAAGAATCCTTCATTCCTGAGAAGGGGAATGTAGCTATCGGAGCAGCAACCCCAATGTTAATTCCGATATTCCCAGCCATGACGCGATACGAATATTCACGAGCAACCTTTCCACTAGATGTAAAGACGGATGACGCATTACCGTATCTGCATGCATGGATAATATCGATGGCTTCATCGAGATCTTTTACATGAACAATTGGTATGACCGGTCCAAATATCTCCTCTGTGGCTATTGTCATGGTAGGTGATACTTTATCAAATACAGTTGGTCCAATGAAGAATCCATTTGGAGAACCAGGAACCTCAATGGATCGTCCATCTAGTAGTAATTCAGCTCCCTCTTTGACACCTGAATCAATCATCTTGAGAACGTTATCCATTCCATGTTTCGAAGCCAAGGGGCCCATTTGGACTCCTTCTTCCAAGCCATTTCCAACGCTAAGTTGTTTAGATGCGTCCACGACAGCATCTCTCAACGGTTCATAGATATCTCCTACTGCAAGCAAGACACCTCCAGCTAAACAACGCTGTCCCGCACATCCGTAAAACGAGGTAATAATTGCTGGAACCGATTTCTCAAGATTTGCATCTGGCATTACTGTTAGGAAGTTCTTTGCACCGCCTTGAACTTGTGCTCGTTTTCCAAATTCTCCGACCTTTTTGTATAGAAGTTTCCCGACTTTCGTGGAACCAACAAACGACATTCCAATTGTATCTGGACTTTCAATGAGTGTAGTTCCAGCCACAGGTCCTCCATGAACCATATTGAGTACTCCTTTAGGGAGACCTATTTCGTGGATGATTTCAAATTGTCTTACTTGACTGAGTGGCACTTGGGGGGAAGGCTTGACGATGTATGTATTTCCAGTGCCAATTGCAAATGGCCAAAACCAAGTAGGAACCATTCCGGGAAAATTGAAGGGGGCGATACAGAAGAAGACACCCAGAGGTTGTTTAATGACCTGCTCATCAATCCCAGCAGCAATATCTTCAGCATTATAGCCCATCTGCAACGATGGAATGGCAGTAGCACATTCAATATTCTCAATCGTTCGACGGTATTCTCCTCTTGATTCGTCTATTGCTTTTCCTTGCTCAGTTGTGAGTATTTTGCAGAGCTCTTCAAAATTATCTTCAAATGCATCCCGAATCCTGTTGAGATATCGAACTCGTGTCATTGCGGGAGTTGCCCGCCATCGCCTAAAAGCAGCGTTTGCAGCATTTATCGCATCTTGAGTTTCTTCAGCAGTACTCATAGGAGTCTTAGCTATTACTTCTCCAGTTGCAGGATTTATCACATCACTAGTTTCTTTGGCTTTTGATTCTACCCACTTTCCGTTGATGTAGTTCTTTACTAACTCGGTCATTATACACACATCCAATTTGCCGGACTGACGCTAACAGCGTGTCTGCTATTTGATTCTTGTGCATTATCCATTGTACACAAAATCGACTGCCCTATCATCGCACACTACGTAGCAAAGTCCACATCCATCGCATTTCTCTGCATTCACAACCGCTTTCCCATCTCGCATTTGTATTGCTACATATCCTCCATCTGCACATGCAATAACGCATTTCTTACACCCGGTGCAAGCGTCAGTAATCTTTGCGACAACTGGAGGAAGTTTATCAAGTGCCTCCCAGGTTGTGAGTTTTGGAAGTGCCACTCCAACCATTGAGTCAAGATTTTCGTATCCTTTGCGCGACATGAACCCCTCAAGACCTGATGTCATGTCTTTGATAATACCGAATCCATGCCACATTGCCGCAGTGCATACCTGAAGAGTTCCAGCGCCAACCATTAGATATTCCGCAGCACTATACCAATCTTCTATACCGCCAATACCAGAGATTAGCAAATCAGGAACACCTCTCGCAATCTGAGAAACGATTCTAAGACCAATAGGACGAACTGCAGGACCACAAAATCCTCCATAGGTACTGAGAGATTCACCAGGTTTGCTTGGAAAGGCTTGGGGCATAGGAGTCGCGGTCTCTACATCAATACCGATTAGCGATTCAACTGTGTTGATAGCTGACACTCCATCAGCACCACCTTTCTTTGCAGCTTGTGCAATAGGCACAACATCCGTGACATTTGGAGTAAGCTTGACTAGTAATGGAAGGTCAGTGCCTTTCTTTGCAGCTCTTGTTACATTTTCGACTAAATCAGCGTTCTGTCCAATGAACGCACCCATGTGTTTCTCAGGAGACCCATGAGGACAAGACACGTTCAGTTCTATGCCCTTAATTCCGGGGACCGAAAACTTCTCAGCAAGAGCAGTCCAACCTTCAGGTTCAGGACTACTCATGATGCTGGCAATCAGAACAAAGTCTTCAGGAGAATCAGATTTCATCTTGGGGATGTAAGAATTTATCCAAGTATCAACTGTTTCCCGTGACAGCAACTCGATATTGTTCATTCCAATAAGCTTACCATCTTTACGTAAAGCTCCAAGACGTGTTCTTGGGTCAACAGTTGGCGATTCAGTTACCGTTTTTAGAACTGTACCACCCCAACCAAGTCTAGCCGCTCGTGTGACAAGTCGTGGGTTCATCGACGGGGGAGCAGATGAAAGCATGAATGGATTCTTGAACTGAATACCTGCAAAATCAATTTCCAGTCTTCCATTGGTCATATGATTCCTAACCTCCGAGACTTGAAGGAAAGGGAGCTATCCTCTAAAATCTTTGCAAATTTGGGATTGAATCGTTTTATGTTGCCTTCCTTTTGAGGATTCTAAATATTAGAACAACCAAGACCACACCGGAAATTCCCGCACCAATGACTAGGAGAATCATTGTGTTTCCTTCACCAGGTGGAATTACTGGTGTTGTTGTTATCGTTTCAGTTGTTGTTGTTGTAGAGAATTCAGGAATTACTGTCACTGTAATGCTATCCACTAACATATTGCCACTGCTATCAAAAAAGCGGATTTCAACTGTATGAGTTCCTTCAGATCACTAAGAAGCGGCAGGTCGAAAGTGACACCCTCCAGTATTTCAATTGTTAAAACCTGAACTTCAGGAGCTGCTGCTACGATATCCTCCACAAGCTCCTTATCAAAAGAATCAG
>JARGGA010000258.1 GCA_029210805.1 Candidatus Thorarchaeota archaeon | reverse complement strand
AGGAGAAGAGCTGAAACAAGGTTAGAGGGTCCCAAAAAGACAATCTCTGGACGATTCACTGTAAAGCCGGGTACACCCGTTGCAATCATCAGAGAGAGAAAAAGCACAGTGCCGGCCAGCAATCCAAGTTTCTTCTCATCAAAAGCGGTGATTATTATCATTGATATTGGGATAAAGAGGAGCGTCACTATCATCATTGAACCTAGAACTTGTGGAATATACTGGAAGAACTCATACTCAAACACATCGTGAGTAAGATAATCATTAAATCCTCTAACAGCAAATCCGATAAGAGTTGAAACGGTCATGCAAAGTAATGACATGATTGTGAAGGAAAGAAAGAGGGACGAATAGTGGTTCTCATCAAAACTGGATTTTCCCAGAAGCTGCGTTCGCGATGCTTTTGTACATAATAGTAGAGATGCTCCAATCGAGAGTGGAACTCCAGTTCCTATTAGCCAACCAAGGAAGTCAGTAACACCGAAAGCCTTGACCAGAGTATTTCCCCCTGACCCAGAAATAAGAGTGCAAGGAAAACAGAAATGACAAAGACAGACACGAACCACTTTTTTGTGACAGAAGCAGGAATCAGTGTAAAGATGTTCTTCACACTATCAAGCTTGCTGGAATCCCCCATGTATACCACAACCCGATTTTTGGTACAGAACTGGAGTGTCTAAACGTTGTTATTAATCAGTTCATATCTATAGAAACTGAAGGCTAGCACCGAAGTGTGAATCTTTATCATGCTGATAAAGAATACAATTCACTTGTGAGAAAGGGCCATGGTGGAGAGTGAGCATATCCTTCTGAATGAAAAAGACAATCAACCTCGTTGAGTTGAACCCGTCATGATTTAACCACTGGGCAATGTACCAATACGACACACTTATCCGAATCATGCTATGTCCAGAGTCTGGAGATGATGTACAATGGGTATCTATCTGACATTCACCGCATTTGGTGTCTTCCTACTTAATGAAGATAGCAAAGTTTTGGCTGAACAGATTACATATCCCGATGTGGATGCCTCAGCTGATAATGTCAGGAAGATTAGTGGTGGAACTCCCTCTGAAACACTGCAGAAAGTGTTAGAGCAAGTCAAAGACTACCCAGAACTAGAAGTAGCAGACTCTCGACTAGCAAAGGCATTATCACAGATTAGTGATATTTCAGTGCAAGTTAACCCATCTTCAAAAGTCATCAAATGGTTCCTTAGTCAACATGATACACAGATACTAGAAAGAAAGGTTTCCCAATCATCATCAGACATTCAGAAATTTCGAAACCAAGTAGGATTGATCTTGGCGAAATTCACAGTAAGCGAAGCAGGTGAAGAAAAAGATCCATCAATTAAACATGCTATTGATAGTGTTGGTGAAATTGACAAATCCATCAATATTGTCGCAATGCGACTTAGAGAGTGGTACTCTCTTCATTTCCCAATACTTACCGAACTCCTTGAGGGCCATGAAGAATACACTCGAGTCGTCAACATCAGTGGTAGAAAATCCAACATGACTCGAGAAAAATTGCTAGAGGCTCAGCTTTCAGAATCTTCAATTACCCTCATAGAAGATGCGGTTGCAAATCTTCTCGGCTCAGATCTCTCTGACGCAGACATGAGTGCTATCGATACACTTTCGGAAGTCATTCTAAACCTCTACAAACAGAGACGCGTATTGGAAGCTTATGTAACTACTCTAATGGAAGAAGCAGCTCCTAACATCACTTCGTTAGTCGGTCCATTAGTTGGAGCTCGACTGCTAAGCTTAGCTGGCTCACTGAAGGAACTCGCACGAAAGCCATCAAGCACATTACAAATTTTAGGCGCTGAAAAGGCTCTTTTCAGGAGCTTGAAAACCGGCACTGATCCTCCAAAACATGGCGTCATCTTTCAGGTACCTGAGATACACTCTGCCCCATACTGGCAACGTGGTAAAATTGCACGGGCACTTGCAGGAAAGCTTTCAATTGCAGCCCGAATCGATGCATACTCTGATGTAAAGGTAGTTGGCACACTGAGAGAACAATTTGAAGCTCGCCTGGCGGAGATACAACGCCAACATCCAGAAGCTCCCCCACCAAAACCGCCTAAACCAAAGCAACCCAGTAGACCCCAACGAAAACAATGGCAGCAAGGGAGAGGCCCTCCAAGAGGAAGACAAGGCGACCGGCAAGGCGGAAGACAAGGAGGACGACGAAGATGACCACAATAACACCTCACAAATTTCCAGGAATCTTTAATGCTACTGATCGGGATAGAAAATCTATCTCCACTCAAACTCTCGTTCCTCGACAGAGTGTCTATGGCGAAAAACTTGTGAAAGAAGGTGGTAAAGAGTACCGTCTATGGACTCCAAGGAGGTCCAAATTAGCCGCAGCAATACAAACTGGTCTTAGGGAGATGCCAATTCAACCTGGTTCCCATGTACTGTATTTGGGCGCGGCTTCAGGTACTACGGTCAGCCACATATCGGATATTGTAGGAAAGGACGGAGTTGTTTTTGCTGTTGAGTTTTCCGTGCAAGTTTCAAGGAAGCTAATCCGACTTGCTGAAACTCGAACAAACATTGTACCAATCATTAACGATGCCCGCCACCCCATTCGATATGCGCCTCTAGTTGGAGGCCCAATAGATATTGTCTATCAAGATGTCGCTCAGTCAGACCAAGCGCGAATTCTTTTGGATAATCTGTCAGCTTTCTGCACTATAGGTGCATGGGGTATGATTGCAGTCAAGGCTCGGAGCATAGACTCTACATCCAATATTGATGATATCTACAAGAAGGAAATTGCAGACCTAGCAGCTGGTGGCACCGAAATAATCGATAACATAAATCTTGAGCCTCTAGAGAAAGACCATCGGTTCATCGTAGTTAGAGTTGCGGAGGAGCTTGTGTGAGTCGGTTCATAGAACGATTGATTGAAAATGAGATTGATGCATCAAATGATCACCTGCCAGCGAAAAGGGTCGCACTTGCTGAACTAATTCAAAATGCATCTCCAAGCTTCGTAACTCGTGGCGGGGAAAACTCCGTCTTTTTGAAAGATGAAATTGGTATGCTTGCGAAAGAGGTGCCATCCATTTACCACGACGAATTCATGCTTCCAATTGTGCTTCTGCGTAGAATGGATCTGGGGACTGGAATCTATACAATCGCTGGATCGAAGACTGAACTGTTTCTAATATCAAAAGTTCTAGGACAGGATGACCTACAATGGAAGTACCTAATTAGCTGGCGTCCTGTTGACAGACTTGCCAGACCGCAAGTTCAGATAGTTAGACGAAAACTCCCCTCGACAACAAGTCTTGGCTTTACTACCTCCCTAAACCATGGTGATAAACCACTCTAAATCGTAATTTCACAATCAGGAACGCTGAAAAGCGTTCAATGTAAGATGAACGTTGGCAATCATAATGACCACAGCTCGAGGACAGTTAATCGATAAGGTAATCACTACCTTAGAGGATGCTGGATTTGATCTATCGTCTCGTTGTGATGTTAGACCTAGTTGCTTTGATTTGGTTGCAAGAAAGGGTGAGCAGCTGATTCTTGTTAAAATGCTCTCCAATATAGACTCAATCACAGAAGAGGATACAAAAGCACTACAACTGGTGGCACATTTCTTCAATGCAACGCCATTGATTGTAGGAATGAAAACAAGACGTGGCCAATTGGACCCCGGAGTTGTCTACAAACGATACGGAATCTCTACAATTGCTCCAACTAGTCTGTCAAGTATAATTGATGAGCAAAAGATGCCTCGTGAATTTATCCAACGGGGTGGGCGATTTGTAGCTATTGATGGTGCAAAGTTACGTGAGGCACGAATTTCGTACAATATCACAAAGGAAGAGCTTGCAAGTTGTGTTGAGGTATCTGCTAGAGCAATTCTTGCATACGAGAAGGATGAGATGGATGTGAGCAAGGATGTTGCCATGCATCTCGAAAAGGTCCTTGAAACTGATCTTGTTATTCCAATTGATATCATTAGCGACCGACCAAAAGAACAACCAATACAAAAGACCCGCGATCCTGAAAAAACCCCAGATATTGAAAGACGCGTTAACATATTCTTTGAAAGATTAGGAATGCGGGTTCTTTGGAGTGACAGAGCACCATTTCATGTCGCCGCTAAAGAAGAAGGGCCTCCACTCATGACCGGGATTGGTTCGTTAAGGAGTGTCGCTCTTCAGAAAAGAATGGAGCTTTTGAAGAGTGTTTCACATGTCACCGAATCTGAAGCACTCATAATAGTTGAAGAGGGACATGCGGAAGAGAACATTGCTAATCTTCCAATCATTAGACAGCTTGAATTGGATGATATTGAAAAGCCGCGTGAGCTGAAGAAGATAATTTCTGAGAGATCTGGTAACTAATAATCCAATTTACTCTGAACATTTTTTCCCTCTCGAACAGCACGTGACACAGATTCCCATGACCTTCTGACAAAAAACGGAAGTTCTTCGTTATTATGTATCAGTTTTTTTAGAAATGCAATCGATTTCGGGTCTGTTGGATAACCGGAGCCAAAATCACCATATTGTCCATGTAATTTCTTAATTACAGCATCACGTTCGGTCTTTGCTATTATTGATGCAGCAGAAACAACCACATATTTTGAATCTGCTTTATGTTCGGAAACGATTTTGCACTCTTTCAGCAATAAACCCGATTTTTTCCTTATTCTGTCACCAAACCGTTTTGAATTTACATCTGCCGCGTCCATATAGAGTTCAGTAGGATTCAGTTTCTTGGCAATAGTCGCAAACATATTGACCTCTGTTTCATTCAGATTGGTTCCTCTACTTCGTGATGTATCGATTTGTATCGCAGAGATTTGTTCAACAACAATCTTGGATGCTACCTTTCGTATTACCTTCGCATACTCTTCACGTCGTTTGGCTGTTAGGGCCTTGGAGTCTTTCACACCCGATT
>JARGGA010000257.1 GCA_029210805.1 Candidatus Thorarchaeota archaeon | reverse complement strand
ACGTAGGGGCATATTTCATCTCTTGTCGCCATAACCAAATCCTGCAAGAAAATCATCAATTTCACTCTTTGCTCTTGTCGCTGCTCCTGGGTCGGCGGTCTTCCTCAGTTCATCTAAGTTGAGTATGGTCACTTTCAAATTTGGACTAACATGAACCTCAACTATGATTTCTTTCAATCCAACCAATCTGTTATCTTGAAGCATTTTACGAAGATCATCTCTCATTTCTTCATCAGTCATAATGATACCATAACCAGCAACCATGTCATCAAGCCAATCTAATAAAATCTTCAAAGATTTTCCAATAGACGATTCGCCATGACCCATTTCAACAAGTTGACTGTTGATTGGATTGATAATGTCGTAATTCTGAAGAATATCCCAATCGTTCTGCATCCAGCCATTGACTATTTCATAGAGAGGTCTTGCCAAGGGAATCACCAGTTTGCTGAGTTGGTGTACATGCCTGATATATCCTTTCGGCTAGTTTGCGAAACGGTATTGCAACATGTACGACTCTGAAACTTAGGTAGCGCCAAAGTGAAACCTAATAATCAATTCTACATCGTATTTTGAAAGTTCTATTCTGCGAAACAATAGTTGCAGAGCAAAGGAGAACGTCACAATGTTGAGAAATACAAAGATAGGAATCCTCGCGGTCTTGGTAGTAGTAGTGATTCTTGGTGGATTCCTTGCAATGAACTTTTTGCCAAATGACCCTGAAGATAACATAGAACCTTATGTCCCTCTTGAGCCTCCTGAAGGACTGCATCATGAAGGTGTGGATATTCGTTGGTTGATTATCGAAGGTGTGAAGCTAAAGTATCAAGACACCGTCATTTATATAGATCCATTCAATATCTATGACAGAAACGAATCGATACTCGAAGCTGCAGATTATATTATCATAACTCACGATCACGCCCCTCACTGTTCACCTCGTGATATCCAAGCATTATCAGATGAGAATACAACCCTCATAGTGGCAAGAGGACCATCATTTGTTCCCGAAGTCGGGAAGATGTGGTCGTTGCTCCAGGAGATACTCTTGACTATGATGGCATTTCCTTTGAATTTGTACCATCATATAATCTCGATAAATACAATTCCGATGGTTTTCTCTTTCATCCTCCAGGCGACGTAAATGTTGGCGTTGTAATAGATTTTGGAAATTCGAGAATCTATCATACTGGTGATACAGATGCAATCCCTGAGATGAAGAATATCAGTGCAGATATTGTTTTGCTCCCTGTCAGTGGATATGCATGGATGGAACCAGATGAAGCTGCAACTGCAGTGGAGTATTTGCAAGAAAGCAATAACCTGACATATGCAATTCCAATTCATTGGGGCTATAATCAGGGAAGCCGTTAGCACGCCGAGAGATTCGCAGATCTAGCAAATTGCACAGTTATAATCTTAGATATGCTGTTCCATCGATGAAGAATTTTCACGGAGATTGAATGAAAGACCGGGGTTGCTACCCCGTCTCTACCAAAACTGCGATGCTTTACGAGTTGGTTTCATAGAGTCTTTCAAACAAATCATCCACGACACTAATACGAGTATGCGACGAGCTATCGATTCTCGATTGGATAATCAATCGGTGAAATCGTTACGTCAATATACTCGTAGTCTTGTCAAGTTCGGTTATCCGGGTCATCAAGATTATCAGGAGCATCTATTTCACAGACTTCATCTGGTTGTTCTGGGATTTACTGACTCTGTGCATCGTTATAGATAAGATACCCACTAGCCACCAGTCCAAGAACAATGAAGCCTAGCGCAATAGCAACCATTCTTCTTTTTTGCATCAACAGTCCAACCATCGTTCGTTCACCGGAGGTTACATTTTGAAAGTATTAAGTATTTTGAAGTGGGTGGTTATGTATTGTTGGGAATTATATTCTAATTTCCTGATTATATTCCAGGTATTCAAGATGAGATACAACTTTGGTGATGAATTCTTTTCCTCAGAAGAGTTCAGCAGACAATCCCATAGTAGACAAATTGTAGAAATTATCCGCGATGTTGCGTTAGATCTCATGCACTCCCTCCAGGTTGGAACCCATCAATTTGATTCGCTAGCTCATTACACAAAACTGAGCAATGAATTGGATAGCCTTTGGCTCAAAGCATGCAATGGCATAATCAAAGTTAATTCGATTGCCATCTTACGAGCTATTCACAAAGTATTTTGTAAAGACATTGGAACGAGCCTCGGACAACCCTTTGCAAGTCACAGGAAGTTGCAAGCAGAAATTTCACTTCTTGTCACGACAATTGACCAGCTTCTTCTACCTAATACCATACTTGCCAGAAGATAACACTGATATCAAATTCGCATTGATGGCACACTACAATGAAAGTCACCTTACTTGGAACAGGTACATCCTTCCCAGACCCAAATCGAGTTCAGTCGGGTATTCTTATTGAAACAGACAAAGCATACTCGCTATTTGATATCGGTTCAGGTGTGCTCCATCGTCTGGTACAAACGCAAATTGACCTGAATAGTATCGCAGGTCTCTTCATCAGCCATTTCCATATTGATCACTGTTCAGATTTTGTTACTCTTCTTCAAACTCTCTGGTTGCAGGGGTATGATAAACACCTCCAGATATTCGCACCGCCCCCTGCAAAGGAATGGCTACGAGGTATCTTCGAAGTAGGGATGCCTTTCTACAGAGATAAAGTAGTAATCGAACCTTACATTCTGCGAGAACATGATTCTGTTCAATCGGGAGAACTAAGTGTATCGACTTGTCCAACCACACATGGAACTCATGATGTCAGGGCATTCAGAATAGAGCATGCAGGTAAATCGATAGCAATCTCATCAGATACAGCACCTTGTAGAGATATTGTTGAATTGGCCAAAGGAGTAGATGTTCTGGTCCATGAATGCAATTGGCTTGACGGGTCCACACCAAAAGGAGTACACACTTCCCCAAGTGAACTAACCAGTATTGTCGAGGAAATCAATCCAAAGAAAGTCATTCTCACTCATATGAATCCGGATGTGATACGAGAATCCGAAAAGGTACTCTCGATAGTTGGACGCAGGACAGATGCAGAGATTATCTTAGGAGTGGACCTTATGCAGTTTAATCTCTAATCTATTACAGCACCAGATGATTTCTTCTTTCTATCCAATATCATTTCATCTGAAGGTTTGTACATCCGTATGATATTGCGAGAACCAAATGCTGATGTGAGAACAAAAAGAGGACTTGTTTGTGTTAGGCTCTCAAACTCGGGCCATATCAAGGGATAACCAAATTGCAGCACACTATATGCGTTGATGGCGAATACGATAAACCATGCACTGGCATGCAGAGCGTTGAATACAGCGGCTTTCCGTGCAAACCCATACGAGTAGTAGTCTAGAATGTAGTAAGTTTCTCGGAAGATGTAGATGAGAACTGCGAGCGTGATCATAATTAGTACTTCAAGTCCAAGAATGTAGTAAAGAGCGTATACTCCAAAAATCAATATTACAAGTTCAAAGTAGGTTTTCATCGGATTGAAGTCGCGTCTGTGGTCATCAGCCACTTTTTCAGTAGGAGGTTGAAAAGGAGTTCTCTCGGGTTCTTCACTCAAAATGGATCACATGATAGAAAAGTTGCAATTCCTTTTAACTGAGGGTTTAGGAGCAAAGATTAGGCACCTATTTGAGTGATTTTTGACTTTGGCTTTATCATGTCAATCTTTAAAACATATCAAACAACACTACCTAACAGAACTCGACTTATGTACGGGTGTAATTAGTATGGCTGATTCGATAGAATGGACAAATGCTGGACCTGACACAATTGTCTGGCGTTATCCAGATAACAGGATTGATTGGGGTTCACAGCTGATCGTTATGGAGAACCAAGCCGCTATCTTCTACAGAGATGGCAAGGCTCTCGACACGTTTCTAGCTGGCCGCCATAAACTGACCACTAGCAGCATGCCAGGCCTCGTTGGTTGGCTTCAGAAAAAGGTCAAAGGTGATGTTTTCGAAGCTACATGTATTTTCTTGTCCCGCGGGCAATTCCAGGGCAAGTTCGGAGGAAGAGGACAGACAAGTGATCTGGCCCCGCTCATGTTTCACGGGAATTTCTGGTTCAGGATTAAAGAGCCAAAGATCTTCACAAACGAAGTTGTGGGTAATCAGAATGCCTTCGATACTAGGAAGATTAACGATTTCTTGCGGTCGTTCATGAACGAACGGATCATTGATGAGTTCGCTCACTATGATTTGCAGGCAGTCTTTACTCAGCTTGATGAAACTTCTTTGAAGGTCAAGACCAAGGTGCGCATGAACTTCGAGCGTATTGGACTCGAACTTGTTGATCTGAAGTTCGAAGGAATGGACACCACAGAGAAATACCGTGACAGACTCTTCATGCTAAGAACAGCTGGAGTAAGCGGTTCACAACTCATTGGTTCAGAAACCATGAAGGACGCCGCAGAATCCCTCGGTAAGAGCGGAGGTGCTGGTTTTGGCGCAGGCATGGGTTTCATGGGAGCGATGGCTGGCGCAACCCAAGGTGGAGGCGGTGGCGGAGCATCAACTCCTGCGGGATCTAAGTTTTGCAGCTCATGCGGTACCGCATTACAAGGCGCAAAATTCTGTCCAAATTGCGGTCAGAAAGTAGGATAATCCAAAGAAAACTGGAGTGTCGTGAGACCTCCAGATTCTTCTCTTTTCTTTTTCATAATCAACTATCAAAGAAATCCAACATGGTTAAGCAGTGCTATTTTCTGAAGATGAATTGCAATCTCTAGATACGGAGGATTTTAATTCCCCAATATGTCTAGGGCGCTGGTGGTCAGGGAGGCCTATTAGGATTGGAGATTAATTGAGATGGTTCTTATATCATGTACAACCTGTATCTATGGAACTCAGGCCAAGATGGTCAAAGGTACTCACTATGTTGATTGCAAGGACCGTTCATTGTAAGTTGCACGATCTTGGACACCAGAGTGAAGTGCTCCCAGA
>JARGGA010000256.1 GCA_029210805.1 Candidatus Thorarchaeota archaeon | reverse complement strand
CTTCAACCTCTGGAGGTCCTCATCAGTGCAATGATAATTTCCCTCTGCGTGTGCAATTGGAATTCTAATCACAGCATCTTCAAGCCCATTAGTAAAACGAGTTGGGTGTTCTGCAACTCTTAGATATATCCACTTACAGACGAAATGAGCAGATTGATTTGGCAATAACGCCCCTGGCAAGAGACCTGCCTCCGCAAGAATTTGAAATCCATTGCAGACTCCAAGAATTGGTTTTCCACCATCAGCTATTTCTCTGATTCCATCAAGAATTGAGCTAACAGATGCGACAGCTCCCGCCCTAAGATAATCCCCGTAGGAGAACCCTCCTGGAATAACAATACCATCCGCCTTTTTGAGAGCTTCTGGTCCCATTGAACTTGGAACTAGATATGGGTCTCCCATAGGTATACTGTAGAGTGCTCTCATTACATCGTTCTCATTATTGGTTCCAGGGAATCGAATGACTGCGATTGTCACATTTCCATCCTCACTCGGTGTTTCTCGGCTATTGGGTTGGAAAGGAGTTTCAGGTTCATCAGTGTTAGTTGCTTAAGAATGTCCGATGTTATTGGTTGTGAGAGGTGAATTTCAAAAATTTTACCCATTCTGACTTCTGATGCTTCACTTAAACCTAAACGAATCAAAGCCTTCTTCGTTACCTCACCCGGGGGATTTTTGATGCCATCCTTTGGCATAACGGAAACATACATCATTTCATCACGCTTTGTAACATTCTCTGGTTTTGTGGTGTTTAGCTTCTTTAGCAGGAATGCATAGGCTTTGGCGATGTCACCTTCACCTTCGCGAAAGAGGTCCTTATCGTATGATTCTCCTTTCTTGTTCCAGACTCGTATTGTATCTCCAGAAATTTCATCTGCCAATAGAATTGCTCCATCTTCAGTCTTTCCAAATTCGAGTTTGAAATCAACAAGTGTAAGGTTAACCTGTGAAAATAATTCTGCAAGATAATGATTAACTGAAAGGGCAATTGCTTTCATGAATGCCATGTCTGATTCAAGAGCCAGCTCAAGGCGTATTGCCGCTTCTTCTGTGATAAGGGGATCATGAAGGGAGTCCTCCTTGAGGAAGAATTCCACAAGTGGCGAACTGAGTTTGGTGCCCTTTTTAATGCCATATCGTTTGCAGAATGAACCAGCCGCCACATTGCGTACTACTACCTCAAGAGGTAGAATCTCAACTTTCTTGCAGCGCATTTGAGTAGATTCAAGCCGCCTAATGAAATGTGTTTGAATCCCCTTTTTTGCCAAGTACTTCAAAAAGAATTCACTAAGGTCACATGATAATACCCCTTTCCCAGATATTGTTCCCTTCTTCTTTCCATTGCCTGCAGTTACATCATCGGTGAATTCAATCACAACTTGATTCTTCGATTGTGTATCTTGGAAAACTTTCTTGACTTTTCCCTCGTGGATCAATTTCATCAAAACTCACTCCGTGTTTAGGTTGTAATCTCCTCTCTGCGGTTTTGCTCTTCCGCGGTTTCTATGTCTATCATACACAAATCTAGTGGCGATTGTATAGGCCGACCAGTTTTGAGTGTAAGTCTTCTCATTTCTGGGCTTGTTGGTCCAATACATGGTGCTCCAGGTACTCTAGGACTAAGGTCGAATACCACAAATTCAGAAGTTTCAGTTAGTGCTCCCTGCAATGAGAAGAGCCCAATCATTCGTGGCGGAAAGTGCTTCTTCACACCTTCCAATAGCCCCTCTGCTGCTTCATATACAAGCGGCTTTTTACTCTCTCGCATCGTTACTCCCTTATGACCAACCTCTTCGTTAACGGTGAGCAGATCCAATTTCATCTGGTCACGTGCAGGAAGGTTGAGTAATCCCGTAAGGTTTGTTTGAATTCTGTCTTCGAAACCTACAAAATCTAAATCACCAAATGTATCGTTCATCCCGTAGGCTTGGAAGTTGGCATTGAATCTTGGAGCAACAATGAATTCCTCAATTGTTGATTCATCAAGATCGCTCTCACTGATTGCATTATTTTCTATCAAAGATGAAGCAGTCTTTTCGAAATCTTCAGGTGTATTGACATAGAAAAACGCACGCTCGAGGGGATTGCCCTTTTGCTGTATCTTCACAATAACGAGTCTATCAATTTCGTCTGGTTTGAATGACTTTGGGATTCTAATTCCTGATTCCTTGAGGAGCCAATACTGGTCCTTGGGAAATCCCCTTTCTTCAACCCGTAGGATTCTTCTATTTCCATAAATTGGGATTCTAAAGATATTCTCAATATCATCATAGCCAACATATACACTGAATGAGCGATTGGGCATCCAGATCGTATCTAGTTCTTCCAGCTTGATTTGAATTTCATCATGCATCATGTCAGAGAATTTATCCAGAACGATGATTTCGTCGTAGAGATGTTTGTTGTATTTCGTGTAGAATTTCTCACGGCCCTTCTGACAAACAACGACAGTCGGAAAACCACATGCCTTGGCAGATACACCGATTTCCTCTGCACTATGAGAGCCTATCATTCCAATTGTTGGCTTTCTCATTGTCTCTCCTCATAAGCGAAGAACCCATTCGCATATGCGCTGCGACGGGCCAGCAGTGTCTTTGTAAATCTTGCTGTTGAATTTTCTTTGATACTATGTAATGTCATAGTAGTGATTCCTCCAGGCGACCCATTTCTTCAAGTTGCTTTAATTCTCGAGCTATTCTTCTTCCCATCCACATTGGCTCATTAAATTGAAGATATGAATAGGGTGATGATGGTATCCACACATTGGTTCCCGCCACAATCCGTCCACTGAACTCAAAAGCTATGATATTGAGATTCTTGTCAATAATTGTTTCGATACAGAAGGAACCAGGGATATTCTGCCCTGCTAGCGATTTGAATCCGTTTACGAACTTCTTGCCCAGCTCGTAGTATTTCAGCAGAATCGATTCTCGCAACACTAAAGGTAAGTTCCCGACAACAACGAACGAGGGCGTATCGTCAAATCGTAAGTTTGCATCTGCATCTGTTTCGTATCTGATATCCGCACCGAATACTTCTAGCCGATTCATTGCATAGGAATTGAAATATGTGACAAATACTTTGGTTCCAACAACATATTCTTGAATTGAGAATTTCTTATCGGAAGGAGCTTTCTGAAGAACTTCCTGTTTGTTCTTGGCAATGAAATACCCCTCTCCTCCAGCGGCGCCATAAGTCTTCACCATAACTGGGCTATCAATTTCTTCTACTGATTGAAACTCTCTAGGGATTTTTAATCCACTCTCACTTAGAAGCTTCATCTTGAGTTCTCGATCTTCTTCCCATTTCAAGAGCTGGCGATTTCCATACATGCGTAAATCAGAGTTGATTATTCTCTCTGCTCCGATATAGGCCACGAAGGAACCGTGTGGAATCCAAATTGTATCTTCAAGTTGCAAGTCTAAAACTTCGTCCCATGACGAAACCTCAATGATTGACGATCCTAGTCCATATGAATCATAGAACTCAACTCGGTCTGGTGTTGAAACAAGAATTGTTTCAATACCTTCTGCCTTCGCTCCTGCCATGATATTAAGTGCACTATGACTTGCAATTGTTCCAATTTTCATTCTAGTGACCTCTCATAATCTCGTCCTTCACAAGAACCGCTATTTTCTTCCAGGCTCTTTCGTATTTTGCGAGCATGCTCTGTTGGGTATTTACCATCCAAGCAGGCTAAACAAAGGTCCTTGAGACCTATCGCATTCTCCAAGCCCTCCATCTCCTGATAGATCAGGGCATCAGCTTGGATATATTCCTTAATTCCCTCAATAGATGTGTCTGAGGCTATCAATTCCTTATCTGTGGCGATGTCGATTCCGTAATAGCATGCATTCACTTGAGGGGGACATGTCACCGCAAAGTAGACTTTGTTTGCTCCTTTTTCTTTCAGGTGTTCCACGATTCGCTTTCCGGTTGTTCCCCGGACAATAGAATCATCAACTACTACGATGTTCCTTCCCTTGATTTTTCCATCAAGATAGATGTATTTGCTCTTCGCCATCCTATCCCGTTCATCTGGTGAGCGAGCAATGAATGTTCTACCCAGATACCTATTCTTCAGGATTATCTCCCTCATTGGAACGTTCAACTCTTCCGCAAGTGCTTGAGCGGCTGGTCGACTGGTATCTGGAACTGGCACAACATAATCAGGTGTTTCAAGATTCATCTTTTTGAGGGTTCTAGCAAGAGCTCTGCCCAATCTGAATCTTGTATCATAAATGAGATTATTCTCCATTGTAGCGGCAGGATGTGCAAAGTAAACATATTCAAAGAAGCAGTGGGAATGAGCTTCACTCTGAGATATGGAGTGTGATTCCATTGATGGGCCTGGTCCGAATAGAACTAGTTCTCCTGGATATACATCTCTTTCCAATTCGAGCCCCGCCATCTCGATAACAGTGCTTTCCGACGCTATGACTGTTAGGTCATTTTTTCTTCCAAAGACCAAGGGTTTGAACCCTCTGGGATCTCTATACGCGAACAGTCTTCCTTTGTGAATCCCTATCAAACTATATGCCCCATCTACCTCTTGGTCCAAGCATTTGAATGCCTTTACTATGTTATCATCATTTGAAGAGAGATGAAGTGCGATGCGGTCTGTGAGGAATTCTGAGTCACAATCGTATGTCTTATCACAAACCTTTGCCATGTTAATGATATTTCCATTGTGTGTAAGGGCAAGACCTCCAGTATTGAATGGTCCCACAAATGTTTTCAAATCAGCCTCTGATGCTACCCTCCTTCCAGAAGTTGGATAGCGTGTACTGCCAATTATCAAATTGCTTCTTTCATTGGGCAACTGAATCGTTGCTGGACTTCCCATTGACTTTCTAGATTCATATTCATTTTCCGATGACCAAAGAATTCCTGCAGCATCCTGACCTCTATGTGTCAGCAACTGAAGAAGATCCCGTGACGATACAATGGAATAATTTCCTAAAATTCCCATAACACCACACATAATTTCTAACCC
>JARGGA010000255.1 GCA_029210805.1 Candidatus Thorarchaeota archaeon | reverse complement strand
AGATATGATTCCCTTGGATTTGATAGTTCCACTCTTCCTTCTAGCTGGAGTAATGCTGCTACTCAGTAGTCCAAGGAGGAATCCATTCGAGAAAGCGTCATAAGAGAATTCACGTAACTATGGAAAAGCAAGGGATGAACTTTCGTGATTGTGAAAGCTGTTGTACTCGGGGATTCGGAGGTTGGGAAGACCAGTTTCACCAAGAGGTGGACACAAGGTACTTTCCCTGACCCCGAGATGCTCAAGACAACAGTAGGGGCTTCTTTCGATACTAAAAGAGCAACACTGCCTAATGGCACCGATGTCACGCTTTCAATTTGGGACTTCGGAGGACAGCGACGCTTCATAGAGGCCCTCAAATCAATGATTTTAGGGGCCAAAGCTGGCCTCTTCTTCTTTGACGCCTCTCACTTGCCAAGTCTGGATAATCTGTATGATTACTGGATTCCCCTGGCGCAAGCTGAAGGCGGATTTGATTTTTCCAAAGGTGATGGTTCGAAGTTCATTCTTGTAGCGAATAAGATAGATCTCATCGGTTCGGATTTCTCTCAAATCAAGGAAGAGATGAATCGCTTTTCTTACCGATTTGGCACTGAAACCGCAATGATCTCCTCCAAGACTGGCGTTGGAATAGAGCAGCTCGATTACAAGTTTATGCAGCTCTGTGAGAAAGTTCTCTAGCGCAATCCTTCAAGAATAAGGACTGCAGCACGAAGTACCTGACACCAAGATGTTCGAAAAGGAAGAAGCCATCTATAAAACAGTTGTAGTAATTGTCATAATAATGATGATGAAGAAAAAGAAAGCAGCATAGATTTTGTAGATGGAGTGGTTCCAAATCACACTCCATCAACTATCTTTTTGCCTACCGCTCCTAGTGAAGTATTTACAATGCACGCTGAGTGATGTCCGTTTAGCATCCGCCATTGCTCTAACTATCATAATTGCATATCCGTATTGACTTGAAACCTGACATAATTAATTAGATTCGATATTTATGAGTTCTTTCAAGACATAGTCTATTACTATGACTACTGAAATTCAATATGATTTTAGCCACCAGGACCGCCATGCCATGGGGAATCTTTCCACATCATATCCCAGATCATATCTTCTGTAAGTGTTTCAGGTTCTACGATTGTTTTGTGAAGTTCCTTCAACAGGGAGTGATGTCTTACTTCATCCTCTAGAATCATGGATGCAATTGTCTTGACCTGCTCGTTGTAGCTTTTCTCAATTAACACTCCATAGGTCTTTACAGCCTCTGCTTCCATGTCAATATGTGTCTGGATGCCTTTAGCTATCTTATCTCGCTCTTCCATGCTGATGAAGGGTGTAGGTCCTTCCACCGCTTTGCGTAGTGATTTCAGTAGAGATGCATGTTTCGTAGAATCCTGGGAAATCCCAAGGAGAAATTCCTTGATGAATGCATTCCCCAACTGTGCCACATTTTCTTCAACTATCTTGATGATCCTGAGCTCCAACTCAATCTGCTTGTCAATAAAGGCAAGAGTTTCTTCTTTGTCCATTTGCTCCTCTCCAAGAGATTCTGCCTTGAACTGACGGTGTAGTGTTCTTAAGATTATTGAAACAGCCTGAAAATTTGAGATGCGTTTTTCTTCAGGTGGCTTGGAATCGTATTAGAAGTTATGATAGATTCGAGGAATGTTTTTGCAGCTATTCGGTCTTCTGGGACTTCTGATTCAATGAGATATTGTAACACCCCTGGTCTTCGATAGATTGCTTCACTAAGTATCAATCCCGTTCTAGAATTCTGCAAGTAGTCTGCCTTGATTCGCTCAGGTGCGATAAGCTTGTCGAATTTATGACAATCTACGTCAAAGCCAGCAGTTATCCCATCTTGCTCAAGCAAATGAATTTCGATAATGTATTCGCTACCTTGTCCTAGCGCTGAAGAGATGATCTCTGTTGGCAGCCATATTCCATTATCTATACTATGAAGAACTAGACCCACATCTATGACCCCAAGTGGGGACATCGAACCCGCAATAATGCTTGCTGTTTCGCCTGTATAATCAGTATCTTTCGCAATATCCGCTAGAGCAAGTCTTGTGTATGGCCAGCCCAAATTCAGAATCATCCTATCAACTAGATCTCTTATCTTGCCCGAATCCTCGGTTTGCATTATTTTTTTGATACTGCTTTTCTTTTGGATCTTGGTACCGATTTTGGAGAAAAGAGATTGTACGATTGTGCTGTTCAAGCCTATGTTCTCAAGTTCCTTCACATCATCTTTGTAGAATATCCGATTTCCAAGAACAAGCAAAGCATGAACCAAGCTACGAGTGATTTCAAGTGAAGTTTTAGACTTGATAGCCTCCACTATATCTTCAGCCCTCGAATTAATGCCGAAAAGGATAGTTGGATATTGCATCAATTTTCCGAGACCTGCAAGGCGCGTGATTATGCGGATAGGATTGGAGAGGTTCTTGATGGCATCTCCAAGACTCTGCAGATTCAGAGTTTCTGATTTTTTCATTGTGTTCTCTGCCAAGATTGGCAGCCGTGATAATTCAAGAAGAAGGATCTCAGTCTGTGAAGTAAGCTCGATAGGTTGTTCGAGTCTATCACAAAATGAATTCGTGATATCATTTCTAAAATTCGCATTCAATCTCAGAAAGCTCTGGAAACATGGGGTATGTATGATTTCTGGGACTTGAGCAATCCAGTGTAGATTTGGAAAATCTCGACCGAGAAGTACGCTTCTTTTGCATTGACACACAATATCATGGGCTCGTTCAATGAGCGCTTGTTGTACTATGGGTGTAGTGATAATCTGGATAAGGTCCAATTCAGACACTATATCAGAAACCTGGCGACCACTTTCAGCCGTTTGAATCTTTTTCACGATTCCTTCAATATTGGCTCTAGTGTCCTTCTCAGGCAATATCCTCACACCTCAATTGGAGGCAAGTATATCTCCTCCAAGAGATTCTCAACAACACTCTGGAGGAGTTTGTTTCGGCTATCACGAATGAGTTTCAATGGAGGATTCTTGAGGCTTTTTGTGGCATTCCTATCAGCAATTTGATGGATATATCGCCTAATTATTCTAGTAGGCATTCTCCTAGGTTCAGGCCATTCTTGTCCGCCACTTACTACAACAAATCTGATATTTAGTCCGGCCTCTCTAAGCGTATCTCTCAATGCTTGTGTTTTCTTACCGCTTCGGGTGAAGATCCAATATTTAGTTTCCTTCAGAAGCTGAAACCCCCAGGCAGTGTACCAAACCTCTCTAAGATCTACTATGTTGGAGAATACTGCCAATCGGATGTCTGTGTACTCCCTTTCACGGCTCTCGACTACAGCCGTCTTGAGAACAAAATGCCCTGCTTGATCGTCGGTTAACTCGGTTATATCTATCAAAGCAGTCGACCCGCCAATCTCAATTGCTTTAGCCGCATTTTGATTGACTTGATTTCTCCATATTCCTGGGTTCTCTTCATCGTATTCTACATCAAGATTCTCAAATAGGGCACTGAGGTTTCCATCAAATCCTCTTAGATGCTCGAGGCCTAATGGCTTTAGTAATGCATTTCGTGAAGAAATAAACACTTCAGGAGATAGTCTTTCAAGGTGTGCTTCAGTAAATCTGAATCCGTCCTCAAACCCGAGTTCATTGATTGCCGTTGAAAATTCTCCCGTGCTTGAGACCATCTTTTTATCTCTACTCTTAAATTTCTTCAATCCTTGGGGTATCGATTCCGTGATAACATCAAGTACACCTACATTTACCTTGTGACCTGCTGCAATATCCACCCTTTTTAATTTCTGAAGACCAATTAATGGGGAGATATCAATTTCCGAATCTGATGACTGAAATCCCTCATCCTTCCTTCGAGTTATTGAAAGGGTTTCCAGCTTCTGGCAAGATGCCAACGGAGAAAGGTCGATGCTGTTGAAATTATTACCATGTAGATATAGTTCCTGTAGATGCTTACAAGGTGATAAAGAACTCAAGTCTATCAAAGTAAGATGATTGTTCGATAGATCTAGGGATTTCAAATTCCTTAGTTTTCTCAATGGGTCGAGATCAATTGTTTCCAACATATTCTGGTCCAGTGAGATAGTTGTCACGTTTTTGCATAAGCTAAGTGGGACTAGATCAATCGAAGTTAGCTGATTTTCCGATAGTGATAGCCTAACCAAGCTTGGTGAAAGAGAAAGGTCCTTTAGATCAATGCTTTCGATTTCGCTGTTGTCTAGCAACATGGTGAATTTCGATTGGGGAATCTCATAGCTTTTGGCGATGCCATCCTTTATGGCAATTCTAAATTTCCTGGCCCTTTTTGGATACACCCTCATCACCCCGAAATATTTATTCAATGAGCTTTGGTGTGTAGCTTCAATAAAGGATTAAACACTTACGTATAAAATCTCCTCGGGCAGAGGACAAATTGATGATAAGAAATGGATCTGTAACGAATAATAGCTCGCCGAAGTATTTAGTGCGTAATAGAACTTCTGAGTGGAAAACCTACTACGATTTCATGACAGAAGTGTGTTCAGGCAATTGGGAATGGAGTTATGGTTCAGCGGGAATTGCAAGCAAAGATGCAAGAAATAGAGAGGCTAAATCGAGGAGAATTCAACCCCATTCTGAAGAAATACTTACTTTTGTGTTTCATACAGATGAAGGCCTATATTTCGAAGGTAGCCCGAAAATTGGTGTTTCCAAAAGCTTTCTGGTAATTCGGATCGAAGAGAGAGACCTTAGGTCGGATGCTGTTCTGTCTTCACCTCATTATCTTGAATTCCCAAGTCGTGAATAGAACATTAAGCGATGGGAAGCCGAATTCTAAATGCTGCACCTCTTTTGCCATCAATATACTCCATTGAGCCTTTGTATCCCTCCACTACTCTCTTGCACAAATAGAGACCCAGTCCTCCTCCACTAGTAGATACACCAGCTTGGAAGAGTCTGTCTTTAATCGAAGGGTCTACACCGGGTCCATTATCTTCGACCAGAAATTCAACTTGATTGTCAATCCTACTTGCCCGGATGAATACCTCTGCATTCCCACTTGCA
>JARGGA010000004.1 GCA_029210805.1 Candidatus Thorarchaeota archaeon | reverse complement strand
ATCTTGAGAAGACATCATATGAAACCCATTCTGTTACCAAAACGACCCTCAGATAAGATTTGAGATTCGACGCTGAAATATGAATATTATCAAAACAATACGATATTCTTTTATCGTAATACAAAACTGAACCTTTTCAGCGGCCATTGTCTAGTTTGGTTAGGACGGAAGCTTCCCAAGCTTTCAACCCGTGACGGAATCCAGAGAATGAGTTCCGCGGGAATTCAAATCCCGGTGGCCGCACCATTTTCTTGCTTTCAGATGACATTTAAGTTCAGGTGTATGATGAGTTATGGCGAGCGATGAATGTCATGACCCCGATGAGTCGATACGACAATGACTTGGATCTTGAGTTAGGAGCTCGCCTCTATTACTTTCGGTAACCTCTGCCATTAATGTGCGATTAATCGTACAATTCGCACAATCCTTTTAAGTTGGCTCTGCCTTGATTACTCTGGTTTGGGATGCCAAGAGATTATGTAGAAGACGAACTCAGTCGAAGGAGTGTATTCAAATCAGAGCACTATTTGTCGATCGATTATGTCCCAGAGAATCTACCACATAGGGAATCAGAACTGAGAGCATTAGCCCAAAATTTCAAGACTCTCATAACATCCCCTGGTCGCACAAGCCAGAAGTTCATAATAGAAGGTCCTGTAGGAACTGGAAAAACCGCTGTTGCAAAACGTTTTGCAGAGCAAATTGTCCAAGCTGCTCAACGTCGTGATATCCGCTTTCACAAACTGCATATCAATTGTAGAGTGAACAAGAGTGCATATCTGGTATATCTCAAAATTCTACGGCAATTCAAGCCAAAATTCCCACGAAGAGGTCATTCTCCAGAGGAACTTCTGCAGATAATTGTCGAAATCTTAGAAACAGAAGATCGATATCTCCTTCTAATTCTGGATGAGCTTGATTATTTCATAAAACAGAAAGGTGGAGATATTCTATACAATCTCACACGACTCATGGATGACCAGCTCAACGCACAACAAAGACTATCCATGATTGGCGTCGGTCGCCATATCCCACTTGACAGTAATCTATTTGATCATAGTACATTAAGTACATTACAGAGGAATATTATCAGATTCGAGAAATACACGGCTTCCGAATTGAATGATATACTTGCAGAAAGGAACAAGATGGCATTTGTAGAGCGTGCGGTGATGCCTGAAACATTGCAACTGGTATGCGAAATTGCATCCGAAAGAGGTGACGCAAGATACGCAATAGAATTACTCTGGCGTGCAGGTAAGCAAGCAGATAGCTTGGAGTCGTCTGTAATAATACCAGACTACGTTAGAAAGGCCAAGGCCGATACACACCCCGAAATAAGGAAAGAAGTTCTTGAAAGTTTACCAAGACATAATCAGCTTCTACTCCTTGCAGCTGCTAGAAAACTGAAGGAAGGTCAAAGTGCTTATGTAACAATTGGAGAGGTAGAAGAAATGTATCGTTCTGTTTGTGAAGAGTATAACTCCGAATCGCGAGCTCACACTCAGGTTTGGGAATGGGTTCAAGATTTGAATGCTCACGGAGTAATAGATACAAAACGTTCTGGTGTTGGACAAAGGGGCCAGACAACTCTGCTGGGTCTTTCTGACATTCCCGCTGACCTACTTGAACAATACTTACTTGGCATATTAGATAGAGGAAGGTTGTAAGGTAATGGATGCAGAATCATACCCAAGAATTCCTATTGAAGAATTATTTTCATCTAGGGGCAGAATGAAAGTGCTGAAAGAGCTTGCTGAAGAAAAGGAATTGCTTATTTCAGAAATATGCAGACGAGTCAGCCTTAATCACAGTACAACAAAAACGCACCTTCGAGCACTGGTTAAATCGGGACTTGTTGAAGAGAAAATACATGGCCGGATTAAGATGTATCGCTACAGAACAGAAGATATTCGAGCTCGTTCACTAAAGAATTTCCTTGACCTCTGGGACTCATGAAGGAGAACCGTCTGTGACAGCGTACATAGCTCGTCTATTCTATCTGGGAGCATCATATCATGGATCACAGTGGCAACCAAATGTACGCACTATTCAAGGAGAATTGATTGATACATTACATTCATGGAACGGCGAGGAATATACTCGTGAATCCGTTGTAATATCCGGTCGGACCGATAGAGGAGTAAATAGCATAGGCCAAGTTGTTAAATTCCATTCCAATAAACCTCTTAATCTTGATAAGATTAATACACTTCTTCCAGAAGACATTGTTCTCTGGGCGTATTCAAAAGCTCCGGCTGAATTCAATCCACGATATGATGTTCTTTCCAGACACTACAAGTACTATTTGAGCAAATCAAACCATTCTATGGATTTAGAAAAAATCAAAGAAGGAGCGAAATTGTTAGTGGGAACTCATAACTACGCACTTCTTTCAAAACCAGATGCAGGACGCAACACTCGAACCACCATCCTGGATGTATCCGTTAGATCAAATAATGATACACTTGTTTTCGATTTTTTCGGGGTCAGATTCCTTTGGAAGCTTGTGCGCAAATCTGTAACGTTGTTAAAGTGGATTGGCCTGAGCCTCTATTCTCCAAGCATTATATCCGATTTACTTACCGGGAAAGAAACAATCCCGGGAGGGATTGATCCCGCACTTCCTGAGGGACTTGTTCTAATAGAAGCAATAGTCCCGATTAGAATGAAACCAAGTATGAATGCTCTAAAGTTAATACGCAAAGTAGTGAATAGTCGTTTCGGCTATTTCAAGAGGTCTGCAACAATGCTTGAAGGAATCAACGCCGACCATCTTTTTGACCGAGTGCCCCTTTATTGACTCCAAGCCAAACCGCAAAGTCCTCTCTCTGGTTGGGAGCAATATCAACAATCACCTCTATCGTGCGAATACATTTTTCATACACCTTCTCTCTGGAAACTCCCATAACCTCTGCAGCAACAGAAATCACCTCTCCCTTCTTCTCTTTCCGTTTTCTTCCTTTCCATATTAGAAGAGGCCAGACAGGTTGTGTGTACTCTACTTTTCGGTAGCGGGTTATACTTCTACTTGATGTGATATTTGAGGAAAGAAAATCATACACATATGAAAGAAGTTTCCAATTTTGTTGGCGCATAATTCTTCCTAGGTATACATCTGCTGTGGAAAGTGCATCCAAGCCTGCCTCTAGTTCTGAAGGGCTGACCAAGTGGAGATGTATATTCTCCTCCAGCCATGATAATAAACTATCATGATCAACATCCGCTTCAGAAACTATCATTCTTGCTGCAGCAGGATCGGTTAACATAAACAAACGGCGAAGGGTTTGAGTCACATTCCTTCTTACATCCCTTCTACCTAGACTCTCATCATCATCCAATTGGCCTTCCATAATAGCTTCTAAATCTGATATTGCCGCTCTAAGATCC
The DNA here is from genome assembly GCA_029210805.1 of Candidatus Thorarchaeota archaeon. Classification (GTDB taxonomy): domain Archaea; phylum Asgardarchaeota; class Thorarchaeia; order Thorarchaeales; family Thorarchaeaceae; genus MP5-2226. Next base: position 31,597 of record JARGGA010000004.1, on the reverse strand, counting down.
CCTCGAGAACCTGCAACTATTTTCTCCAACACCTCATTTGATACTTGATTAGCGTTATCATTTGCAATTCTTTGCAGAATTTTAGTTACTGATTCATCATCTATGAAATCAAACTTGAATACATGACAACGTTTCATTACATCCGTAAGCTTGGGACTTTCGTAATCATTGGCAGTCATAACAATAGGGTGTGCTGATACACCGATAATCTTGAGAATTGCGCTAACTCCACCTCTATCACTTGTTCCAGATAGTCCGTCAACCTCGTCTAGTAATATCACACGAGGTCTTCCATCCAAAGTATGTTGCATTGCGGATCGAGACACTTGTATTTCGATACTGCCCTTATTGCGTTTATCACTCGCGTTAAACTCAACCAACTCAAAACCTAGGTCATTTGCAATAGCACCCACGACGGCAGTCTTTCCAGTTCCAGAAGGCCCAACAAGTAAAACCGCTCTCTTCTTTGGTATTCCCACATTCCACGACTTCATCCAATTCACAAAAGATTGTATAGCATCTTCATTCCCAACTAATGCGCCTATACTACTAGGACGATATCTCTCTGGCCAAGGGAGCTTTTGATCGGTCATTAGCTATCCTGTCCTAGTGCAATGTGAGCAAGCAAAGCGGATAGTTGCACCTCTCCATCTGCTCCTTCAGCTACTCGAAATTCAACTTCAGCTGTTCTTTCAAGGATAGTTTGTTTTCTATATGTGTTGACTTCTAAACTATGTATCTCCCTGTGAATTTGTCTTGTCAAGTCAAGCGGAGCAACACCATCTTGAGAAATCAAGATTCTAAGCATACCAAGAGCCTGATCGAAGTCACTAGCAACGGCGGTAGATAATAATGTGCGAATTTTTTGTGGATCTGCACGACCTGATATTGCAAAGACAGCAGTATCAGTTACTACTTTTGTCGAAGATGATGCAGCCTGCAGAAGGTTAATCGCTACACGCATATCCCCATTAGCCAAATAGAGGATGGAATCTCTTCCCTTAGGGTTAAGTTTGACTCCTTCTTCTTTGGCAACATATTCAAGTCTTTCAGCAATATCTTCCTCACTCAGACGAGCAAACTTGAAGACCGCACATCTTGATTGAATGGGTGGGATAATCCTGCTTGAGTAGTTACAAATCAAAATCATTCTACATGAAGAGGCATATGACTCCATTGTTCTTCTTAATGCATGCTGAGCGTCATTTGTAAGATGATCTGCTTCATCTAGAACAAGGATTTTGAATGGTGCGCCACCAGCAGGTAATGATCTAGCAAAGGATTTAATCTGGTTTCTCACAACATCTATACCACGCTCATCACTTGCATTGAGTTCCATAAAGTTTCTTTCAAAAAACTCGCCGAACAAATCTCTTGCCAAGGCCACTCCTGCTGTGGTCTTTGCTGTTCCCGGTGGACCAGCAAAAAGACAATGAGGTAAGGTCTTCTTCTCCACAAATTTGACCAGTCTTTCAACAATGATGTTTTGACCTACGATATCCGTTAGAGTTCGCGGTCTATGTTTCTCAGTCCAGAGATCAATATCCATTAGGAAGTACCATCCAGAATAGCTGAAGCAAATTGTCACTGTCAGCCAAGCGTCTTAATCATTTGCTTTGTTTGAATCTAAAAAGCTTACCCGAAAGTTAATCTTCGAGTGCTTTCAATGTTTTACTGAATAGTAAGGGCTTTATCAGCATAAACATCAAAACAGTACAAGTGTGGTCTATGATACGACTTAGCAATACAACAAGTGAAATTGTTGAACGCTCTCAAATGGAGTTCTTGAATCACAATAGAAGATGTGTGTTTGTAAAGGACATTCCAGAGATAACTATTGGTGGGGAAAAAATTGGGCCATTCACTTCCACGGCCCAAGCAGATCTACCAAACTGGGCTATCGAGAAACTTGTGGCTCATGGAATTGCCGAGCTGGCCCAAGATGAGGACTTGGAATCATTAGGAAATCTCCAAAACATCTCAAGAAACGAAGAAGGTAGTCCACAGCTACAATCTCTTCACCCTCTAGTTTATTCAGCAATTAGCAGGAGGATTTTGAATCTTCAAAGTGACAAATCTTCATTGGATGAACGATTATATGACGAAATCGAGAAATTGCAGCGCATAGTACCTATGCTTCTTGAGTCGCGTTTATCCAAAATCATTCGTGTTGCGAAATCTGGTGCATTGCCGGATAAACGCAAGGATATGGCATTAGAAGAACGGTGGCTTTGTGAGGAGTTAGCCAATTTAATCTCGGACTGGCGAAAATCACTCTTCAACTAAAACCGTTGGTCATACAGGTGCTTAAATATGACCTGAGTAGTCTAACTCATGAAGCACAGGCAGACGCTCGGCCGATTGCATACACTTACAACACAACTACAAGAGGCAAATACATATGTCCGGCTACGAGGGAGGCCCGCAAGAACGATTCGAAGAATTCTTGCGGACGCATAAGGATGAACAAGGAAGCTTAGTTTATTGGTCAAAAATTCAACGATTTTCTATAGACGGAGCAACCTCTCTAAACATTGATTTTAAGGATATGACCACCTTTGATAATGTTGTTTTTAGCACTCTAGCAAAGGAGTCCCCATCCCAATTCCTAGATATGCTTGACACCGTTCTTAGGTCGATCCTGCAAACAGAAGACCCAGAATATATTGAAGGACTTGATGAAAGTCTAATCAAGGTAAGAATAATCAATTACGTGAGTAAGACAACTCACGTACCTCTACGAGCGATTAGATCCCGTCATATTGGGAAATTAATTCACATCAGCGGCATCATGATGCGTGCCAGTGAAGTAAAGCCACTGCTAGTTCATGCAACTTTCAAGTGTAGAAGATGCGGTGAAATTATTCTACAAACCCAAGAAGATGGGCGTTATATGGAACCGGATCAGTGTCCTGTTTGCGGTAAGAAAACACCCGTGAGTTTGATCCCCGAACAATCAAAGTTCCGTGACTGGCAGAAAGTAAGAATACAAGAATCTCCCGATGAGCTTCCCCCTGGTTCAATGCCTCGTTCCGTTGATGTAATACTGGAAGGTGACATAGTTGACATATCCCGACCTGGGGATCTTGTAAAGGTAACAGGAATTCTTCTAACAACACCTGATTTTACAAGAAGGGGCGGCAAGCTAGCAACATTCAACGTATATATTCAAGCAAATGGTGTTGAGATTGCTGAAAAGGAGTATGAACAGTTGGAACTCTCTGAAGAAGACAAGGAAGAGCTCCAAAAGCTGGCCGATGACCCCTTTGTCCACAGACGAATTTATGCCTCAATAGCACCATCAATTCAGGGGCATGAAAGAATCAAAGAGTCAATCGCCTTACTTCTCTTTGGAGGAGTGGGGAAAACACTTCCTGATGGAACACGACTACGTGGACGTTCCAATATATTGATGATTGGGGACCCTGGAACGGGTAAAAGCCAGATTCTAAAATTCATAACCGGCCTTGCATCACGGAGTCTATACACCTCTGGAAAAGGAACTACCGCAGCTGGCCTAACTGCTGCTGTAGTTCATGATACTGATACCGGAGCAATGACTCTTGAAGCAGGAGCCCTTGTTTTAGCTGATCAGGGAATTGCCTGTATAGATGAATTTGACAAAATGGATCCTAATGACAGAACGGCCATTCATGAAGCAATGGAACAGCATACAGTAAGCATTGCTAAAGCTGGTATAGTTGCTACTCTCAATGCCCGAACTTCTATTTTGGCCGCTGCTAATCCAACGTTAGGACGGTATGAACCATCACTATCTGTTCAAGAGAATATCAAATTACCATTTACAATTTTGTCCAGATTCGATTTGACTTGGATTCTTGTTGATACAGTTGAACCGGAGCGTGATCGTGAAATAGCACAATTCATCTTAAGTATGCATCAGACACAAAAAACGCCAGTTGAGCCAAAAACACCTCCTATCGATAAAGATTTTCTGAAAAAATACATTGGCTATGCAAATAGGTATGCCGAACAACCACAATTGACTAGCGAAGCTAGCAAGAAAATAGAAAACTTCTATGTTGAGTTACGAAAACAAGCAGAAGGAGGCGCAGGTCCTGTACCCATCACTGCTAGACAATTAGAAGCACTCGTGCGTCTTGCAGAGGCTCGTGCGAAGATGGCCCTCCGTCCAAAAGTGAGTGAAGAAGATGCTCAAGCTGCAATAGAGCTTGTGGAAGCATCTCTAAGGATGGTAGCTTATGATAGCGTTACTGGTAAAATTGACATTGATAGATATATTTCCCCGATGAGTGCTTCCCAACGTGGTGATTCGGATAAGATTCTCAAGGTTATGAAAGACATGGAAGATGCTGGCACCTCAGTGGTTAATGAAGAGGAGTTACTACGTAAAGTGGAAGATATGGGCCTATCTCGGGATAATGCTGAAAAAATCATTGCAAAATTGCATGACGAAGGCATTCTGTATAATCCTGCACCTGGCAAGTGGAGCCGAGTCCAGAGCTAAAAATGCATAATTAGATGAACTCTGTGGAGTGGGAAAGAAACGCAACTAGATGATTTACCAATTAACAAAAAAACAATCGACCTCCTGAAACAATCTGGAGTATCATCTCTATTTCCAACTCAGGAAAAGGCATTGGCGACCAAAGTACTTGAAGGCCAAAACCTCATACTTGCAGTTCCCACGAGTTCAGGAAAAACGTTGGTTGCAGAGATATGCATGTTACGAAATATATTGGATGGACTGGGCAAGGCACTATACCTTGTTCCTCTAAGGTCCTTAGCACAGGAAAAATACGAGGAGTTCAAAAAATACGAAAACTTGGGTATAACAGTAGCAATGTCAATTGGCGACTACGATTCAAAGGGAACCCAATTGGCAGAAGCCGACATAGTTATTCTAACAACCGAGCGTGCTGACTCAATTATCAGACACAATCCAGATTGGATTCATGATATTGGCATCATCGTTGTTGATGAAATTCATTTGATAAATGATTCATCCAGAGGTCCAACTTTGGAAATGGTTCTTGCCAAAATGCTTCAAATTTTACCGAATGTCCAAGTTGTGGGATTAAGTGCGACAATATCGAACGCTGATGAAATCGCAGGATGGCTCAATGCCGAGCTTGTGAAAAGCTCATGGCGACCCGTTGAATTGAAAGAGGGCGTATACTATGATGGGGAAATAAAATTTGCAGATAGATCCACTAGAAGCATACCCCGAAAGCGAAAAGATGAGATAGCAGATATTATCTGTGATATTTTGGAAGAAGATGGTCAGGTTCTGGTTTTTGTATCCTCTCGGAAATCAACAATAGCAGTATGCAAGAAGATTGCCAGTTCTATACGACCTTATCTATCGAAGGAAAAGCTGGGTTTGCTGAGTGATATAGCAAAACGCATTATCAGTGGTCCTGCTATCCCTGAATCAACAAAAACCCTCTCTCGATTGGTTGGTATGGGTGTAGCATTTCATCATGCAGGCCTTACAAACCAAGAACAGGGCATAGTGGAGGCAGGTTTTAAAAACGACCTTCTGAAAGTGATTGTTGCAACACCAACTCTAGCGGCAGGTGTGAATCTTCCTGCACGTAGAGCGATAATTAGGGACTATCGCCGTTTTGAACAGAACCGTGGAAGCTACCCCATACCAGTTCTTGAATACAAACAGATGGCTGGTCGTGCGGGCCGTCCTAAATATGACAAATACGGTGAGGCCATAATATTTGCTAAATCCGAAAGTGAACAAGAATTCTTGCTTGAACACTACTTGTATTCAGAAACCGAATCAATTTCCTCTAAACTAGCATCTCAGGAGGCTGTTCAGACACACGTACTATCTGCAATCGCAACAGAGATGACAAGAAACCGAGCTGAAATTGACAAATTGATTGATGGGACATTCTTTTCATATCAATCTGAAAGATGGGAAATAGACCATCATGTGACTTCTGCTCTGGATTTTCTTGAGCAAGGTGAACTTATCGAAATTAACCAAGAACAAATGTATGCAACCCCTCTTGGACAACGGACATCCAGATTGTATATTCATCCCTATACCGCAATTATGTTAAGAGATACTTTAGTGAAAGCTGAAGAACTCACTGAGATTGGTATTTTGCAATTAGTCGCTCATTGTCCTGATCAACCACTCTCTTACGTAACACAGTCCGAAATGGAAGAAATTACCGCATATATAGAAACCAATCATGACAAATTTCTGGTGCCGGTACCAGATAGTTGGGAAGACCCTGAGGGGTATTCCCGGTTACTGGCAGAAGTAAAAACAGCATACGTATTACAAGGCTGGATTTCTGAAACTTCTGAATCCCAGCTAACAGAACAATATAACGTCGGTATGGGTGATATCCACCGATACGTAAGATCTGCAGAATGGCTTCTATATTCCGCGGCAGAAATAGCAAGGGTAGTAGGACTATCTGAACACATACCAATCTTACAGGCACTTAGATCCAGAGTAAAATACGGAATTAAAAACGAATTACTGGAGCTTGCAAATCTAAAAGGAATTGGTAGAGTTCGTGCAAGAATGATGTATTCAAACGGTATCAAAGGCCTAGTAGATCTCTATAGTATACCACTGCCTGATCTTGCACGAATCCCAGCTATCGGCACGGTCATAGCAGCCTCGATCAAGAAACAGCTAGGGTTAGACACCATTACTACCTCGGAAGATGAATCCACTACATCTAATGATGAAAATACTGGCTCTCTTCAAACGCTGCTAGAGGATTTTTAGAGCCCCCCCTCACAGGTGCATATCTAGAATGCTTCCTTTGAGAACCTCAATGAGTTTTTCATTATATTCAGTGCAAGTGTTGCTTTCCTTGTGGCTATCGTTAAATTGTGTGACATTGCTACCAGACATTACCTCAACAAGGTTAAGCGAACCCCGTCCCATTGCCGTGAGATTGTACCCTCCCTCCAAAAATGTGACAATCTTCCCTTTAGAGTGCTTATCGGCAATATTTTTCACTTTTGAGTTAATCATAGCAAGACCAGCTGTAGTCAAACCCAAGTTAGTTAATGGATCTTCAAAATGGGCATCAAACCCAGCTGAAACCAGAACAATGTCTGGTACAAATGAATCTGCAAGGGGTTCGATTACCTCTTCAAAGGCTAAATGGTACGATACATCTCCAGCACCTGGATACATTGCCAGATTGACGTTGTAACCTCTGCCTTTACCACTACCAATCTCATCTGGAAATCCCGAACCTGGGAAAAGAGTCCGTCCATCTTGATGCATCCCGATATATAGAACATCATCTCTATCATAGAATGCATTTTGAGTACCATTACCATGATGAGCATCATAATCTAGAATCAGCACTCTTTCGACTCCACATTCAGAAGTAAGATGATGTGCAGCTACTGCAATGTTATTGATAAAACAAAAACCAAAAGCACGAGCAGTTTCTGCATGGTGTCCTGGGGGACGACACAGAACATAGGCGTTTGTGCTAAGGCCTTCAACCACTCGGTCTACCGCCATAATTCCGCCTCCCGCTGCCAGAAGCGCGGCTTCGTAGGTGTACTCATTGACAGACGTATCTAGTGTGAAAAACCCTCCTCCTTTCTCTGACTTCTCACGTATTTGTTCCAGGTATGACTGATGATGTAAAGGGTGGATAGCATTCAAGTTTGTACTCTCAGCTGTAACAAGATTCACACTGTCTGTATCGAAGAGACCTGCTTCCCTGATATATTTCAAAGCAGTAATCAAACGTTCTGGGCTTTCCGGATGACCTAGTTGTAGCACATGTTTTGTGAATAATTCGTGAAATACGATATCTGTAGTCATTGCAATTACACCATCTGGGTCACCCATACAATGTTGTCCCCCCACATAAATACCAACTTATTTAGAACACGTGTTCTAAACATATGCACTTTTTTCAAGTGGAAACAAACGGTGTTTGGCAATCTTTATCTTCAGTTTGCCTCAGGCTAGTGTTAGCCTGTACAGGCTTTCAAACATGGGTCGGTAGTCTAGATTGGTATGATTCATGCTTGGGGTGGTACCGAACTTTTCGTCAGTATCCCAACATGCATGAGATCGGGAGTTCAAATCCCTTCAGGATTTCCCTGTTGGGTGAGGATCTCCCCCGGCCCACCACCTAACTATTGTTAATTTGTTTTATTAGCCTGATGCAGATTCCATGCAATTCGTGAGAAATCTACTGTATTGCTCAAGCCATTGCACCAATTTTCGACATTTTTCACGTAAAAAGTGATTATATACCATTAATCAGAAAAAAGGACACAAATGAACTCATAATCTGATATGAAGCACTCATCATCCTATTTGAAAGAAAATAATGCTTTTTATCCAACTTTCCATCTCCCTAAACACTATTCGTTAGCAAATCACTCCATGTAGATGAGGCCAAAGGAGTTTGAGGTTAGAGTGAATTCCCGGTAGCGAGCTTGTAAGTGTACTTAGTTGCGACTAAATGATAATAATCTGAGTGCAGCTTGTGATACTGAGAACATGGCATTCCTTCAAAGGACTATCTATTCAATGTCTAGATTTGTCGCGATTTTGGGTGGCAGCTGCCTACCCCTCCAGAAGTTTCTATTGAATCGATGAAAGAGGTTGACGAGCTAATCAAGAAGCATGAAGATGCATTAGATATTCAATATGTTTCAAAAAACTATGAACGATGCGAAAAGTATGTCGCAATCCACAATGATTGGTCCAAGACACAAATAGAACTTGCAGAAGAACACAATGTGTCACAGAGTCTGGTTGGCTACTGGCGTAGTAGTTATGAACAAGGATTAGTTAGAGTGCTTAGGTCTCTTGAGGAAGATAGTATCATTCAGGAATGGGCAAAGATTCAGAAAAATGAAGACTTGTCGGAAGCAGCCAGAAACTATGCTGAATCAATGAAAGAGACTACTCTTGAGCCACTTAGACCAGACTTTTCTGAAGCAAAGAAGATAGAACCAAAGGACGTGAAGGAAGGTCTTGGGAATATCACAGAGGCGCAACTTGACCATGAACGATTGGTCAAGGGATTCGAAAAGATGTATCCAAAAGATAGAGAAGATGAGCGAATTTTCCATTCCAATCTTTCTACAGTATATTCATCTGATGAATTGAAAACATTAGAAGAATCACTTCGCCAAAACAAGGAACTCGTAGAAACCGAATTGAAACGCAGACTTGGGCTAGAACATACAGAGAATATCGTCAAAGTCGCTAATGTGGAAGGTCGGATGTACATGTGGATTCAGGACCAGTCCAAGAATGATATGCTCAATGCATGGGCAAATCAGTACTTCTATCCAAAGGATTCCAGAGAACTTGCCCGAATGACTGATAGCACTCTGGACAAGCTAGGCCTTAGTCCACAGAAAACCGAGTCGATTGAACATTATAACAAAATCATGGACCAACTATTGAGTGAAACGGATAGCTCGAAGATATAGAAATCAAGGCACATCAACGAAAATCGAATTCAAGGTGAATCACTAAGATTTCAGATGGATGTTAACGGGGTAAAAACTGATTATTTGAACGAAAAAATAGAACGCATAACTGGAATTAATAGACAAGGTGGAATCAGAAATCCAAGATTCGTCGAAGGAAAGGAACTCGAATCACTTCGAGCAAGACTGGTCGCTACTGCAAACAGCGATTTTCACCTTAGAGAAGATGGACGTGCTGAGTATTATGAGGGTGATTTAGATAGACTCGGAATATTCAAGGAAACGCTCAGGAATTTTGGTGAAATGAAATTGAATGAGCAACAACGAGATGGTTACATCCAGCAAAACGTTCCTAGTCCAATGGGGAAAGTCCTTGAATATTGGGGAGTACAACCTGGAAACAAATCTTTCCATAATACAGGACTATCTCCCGCTGTTCTGGGAAGTTCATTGGAAGCCGCCTTGAAATACCTTGAAGATTTAATTCCACAAGATGGGTCCTTTAGCAGTGCCTTTGAATGGACTCGCTGTATCGCTATTCGTGGTGGAAGAGAAGGAATCCCCTATGGATTTGAATCGAAAATATCGGATCGATGTGTGAATCTTCTAAAAAGCCATGAATATACAAAAATAGATTCTAAAGGGAACCACAGAATTACTATAAGAAATCTAGATACACTGCTACAAAATGATAACCCCGAAATAGCTGCCATTGCTGAAGAAATAATGAGTGCCGTATTCAATTTTCCATGCAACCTTATCCTCGATGAAAAAGAGATTGCAGAACGTGCAGACATCAAAGTCAATGAGGTTCCTAGAGAAGTTCGATACTATCCAAAAACTGGAAAGGTTACAGTGGCTTGGGTCGCAAGAACTGCATCGGTAGACGACACGATCAGATGGGCTCTTCTTTGCCCTCCAAACGATGTTCGCAAAAAATTCAAGGTAGAGAAATTTTTAGAGAAACGAAAGGATGCTGTTGAAAGAATAATGAACGAGTTAAAAAGTGAAGGTTTTGAACTATAGGAAGTGACTAAAATAATGACTGAGGTACTAACTGATTGTGTCAATGAGCTTGTTCAAATCATACAAAAAGAAGAAAACCATCAAATTAGATTATCTAAGATTCAGAGATTATTGAAGACTTGGATTGAGTCATCAGATGCTGCAAAAGAGATTTCTCCAACTGTGGAGCAAATAGTTGATCTGGGAATTGAAAGAATGGCTGTACAGAAAGTGATAGACTTTCCATCCTATGATGAAGGAATTCCTATAGGATATCCTGAATGGCAGCTGAAGCTTGTAACTGAAAGAGAAAAGTCACAAATATCTCAGCTTCAACCAATACAGAAAGCTCTCCTGAGAATACTCTATACCATGAACACAGATTCAAAACGACTCGGTGCTATTCGAGAAACTATAGCAATAGAATTACTTGAAGAAATGGGCTTTAGTATCACTCACATTCCACTAATCCCTGACAAAGTATCACTTTTCTTTACAAACGAGAATGGAATGAGAGTAAAATGGTATCATTTGATTCCAGAGTATGATAAAAGAGAGGATTACTTGAAAGATGAAGAAGAAATGCTACAGAGGAGTAGAGATAAGGAACTGCGTGAAAGCTCATTCGAATTCTAAGAGATTACTTTGCATCAATAAACCCCGGCCCACCAAATTTCTACAAGAACTATCGATTGGGCACTTCCCATAGGGTTTCATAGATAGGGCCCGATGACGTTAGCGTACTTTTTGTCATTCTGATACCATTGACAGACATCCTCCCCACAGTTTCGTCGGACAGACTCTGTAAATTCTCAAAAATGCCATCATGGTTGTTTACTGCTCTCACCCGAGCAATTGTGGCATGAGGAATGAATTTTTTCTTCTCAATCTTGTATCCAAGTTTAGCTAGCAGAGAATCCGTTTGATTTTTCAGATTTACCACCAACTCAGTGTTGTGTTTTACACCAACCCAAATGATTCTTGGTCGTCGAATACTCGGAAAAGAACCAATACCACCTATCACAATATCAAATGGGACTAACTCGAGATGATTCAGTTCTGAATAAATAGCATTCACTTTCTTCATTGGAGTATCTCCAATGAAGCGCCAAGTAAAATGAATATTTTCGCGTTCGACCAACTTCATTCTAGCTGATTGGGAATCAAGTTGGGACTGGAGTAATTGAATTCTAGATAGTAAATCATCATCATCGATATCGACACTTAGAAAGACACGAACATTATCAGTCAAATAGACCCACTCCAGTTAGATAGTACTGAACAACTATTACTTCATTAGGCTAGTGGTAGAATCCCCTAAGGTAATTCTTAAAGCACAATCAGCTATCGTTCGGTTGGTGTAACAAGGCAGTTGAAGAAGCGAAAAGAGTCTGGAATCGATGTTGTTGCTCCGTCACGAGATACAGGAACAAAAACTGTAAAGAAACATAATCTTGAAGTCCCCGAAACCAAAGAGTTGGTTCTTAGTGATATTGGGTATCCGTTCAGGATGAAGGGAGATCCAAAACCGGCTGGCTTAGAAGTAGATAATGAGGAGCTTTTTGCAGACTATGCAAAAGAGCAGTGGACTGGTACTGTTGTTCGAAAGGATATGTATTTGTTTGATAGGTACATCATTCCCGATTTCGCATTTCAAGTATTACACGCAGATCCACCAGAATCTATTGTCACAAGAAAGACTAAGATAATCTTGAAATCAAACAAAACAGACTCAGCTATCCCTGGTCGCATCATTGGGTTGGGTGATGTCATTGGGCATGAAACTGTGAAGCAAAAGTGCCGTATAATTCTCAGTTATCTTGCAGACCCATCGCGTTTCGGAGAATGGGCTCCCCGAGCAATCCTCTTTCATGGTGCTCCAGGAACAGGAAAAACATTAACTGCAAGAGCTTTAGCACATGAGGCTGATGCAAGCATTATGATTTCAAAGGCATCGGATCTTATTGGAACACATGTCGGTGATGGTGGACGTCGAATAAGCTCGCTATTCGAAGAAGCGAGGAAAAAGGCACCCTGTATTGTGTTCATTGACGAACTGGATGCGATAGGCTTGGCGCGTTCATTTCAATCCATTCGTGGTGATGTTTCAGAAGTTGTCACCGCTCTATTGGGGGAGCTTGATCAATCCGATGAGGACTCCGGTGTTGTTGTCATTGGTGCCACCAATGCTCTGCCATTGATCGATGCTGCAATAAAGAGTAGATTTGATTCTGCATTCGTGTTCCAGCTACCCAATGCTGAAGAACGCCTAGAAATTCTAAAAATGTACACCAAACGGCTTCCACTTCCGATAAACTTTGATTTGCATTCATTGATTAACCTAACAGATGGGTTTTCTGGCAGAGACCTCAGGGATAAGGTGCTTAAGGAGGCTTTACATCAAACAATATCTGAGGACGCTACAGAGATATCCTTTGAAACAGTCACCAACATAATCAAAGGACTGGAAAAGAGAAAGAGTCCAGCCTATATGGTGTAACTCTTTATCTCTATACCAATGGGGAAAAAGACATGCAACTTGTATTGATATCTGGAATGCCTGGGGCTGGAAAGAGTGTATTAGCAGAAGAGTTTCGATCTGCAGGATTTCCAGTCATTGTTATGGGAGATGTCATCCGAAATGAGGCAAGACGAAGAGGTTTGGAACCCAATCCTGCCAATACAAAGAAGGTAATGCTTGATCTACGAGCACAGGATGGAATGGGAGCAGTAGCTAAACGATGTGTGACTGCTCTCAAAGATGAAAAAACCAGTATAGTTGCTATTGAGGGATGCAGAAGTATTGCCGAGATTGATGTTTTTGATGATTATGCAGAGGACCTGAAAATAATATGTGTTCATTCATCCCCAACAGTAAGATTTGAGCGTCTGAAAACTCGTGGTAGAGATGACGCCCCTCAAGAGTGGGAAACATTTAGAGAACGTGACTTGCGCGAAATATCGGTGGGCCTTGGCGGAGTTATAGCACTAAGCGATATCATGCTGGTGAATGAGGGTTCTCTTGAGGAATTTCAAAAAGCTACACGGGGTACAGTGAAGAGGTTCATATGACATGCGAATAACCATCCGCTGTCCCATTTTTCCAACAGAAGCAACTGATATAGTCATCAATTCAATTCATCATTTAGTTCCAAATATGGAAATGGAGCTTGTAGAAGAAGCTAAATGCACATGGATACAAAGTGAGGGAACGAATGAAACGATTCTGGTTCCTCTCCGAGAAATGATACATGAAAATAGAGTGATTGATGCCGCAAGAAAGATGCTCAGGAAGAGTTGGACTGGGAGTACTACAATCATGAAGTTAGACAAACAAGCCGCATGTCGTCAAAAGCTACGATTGGTCGACCAAGCCGAAAGTCCGCCCCTAGGTACAATTGATATCACAATCTCCTTTGAGGATGACACTCAATACGATGGTTTTCTAACATGGTTTACACCCCCAACGAAAGATGGAAAAATTGTAAGAGGTTAGAGTTCCACGGCCAAAATGTTACGAGTCAATCCACTGTGTATTGGAATCAGAATATCATATTTTACACTCAATCCAACTTGATCGAAAAGATTTCTCATATTCATTTCTTGACTTCCACATATACAGAGTCTACCCCCATTTTCAACAAACTCAATTGATTGCTCTATCAATGAGCTAACAAGACGAATTGCATTCTCTCCACGAGTTGAGCTTGTTCTACCATATGGAGGATCAGTAACAATAGAATCCATATAACTGACAGGAATTTTCCTAGAATCTCCTTGAATTAATGAAAAATCAGAAATATTGAGATCAATAAGGTTCTTCTGAGCTCCTTTGAGAAGTCTCCAATTCATATCAATCCCAGTTACTTGTGCACCAATTAGCGCGGCCTCGCAGAGAATACCACCACCTCCACAAAAAGGGTCCAAAACAGACTGGTCTGGTTGCACACTTGCTATGTTACACATGACTCGGGCAAGCAATGCATTCATCATGCTCGGATGGAAAAACGCTCTTGCACTTGGAGTTCGCTGTGTAAGTACCTGTCGTTGATACGATTTGAATGCCTCACATAGGACTACTTTATTGTGTATAACATTAACAACAATATTCACGTCTGCATGATTAAGTGAAACAGAAGCTCGGGTAACCTCCTGAATTCTTTTTCCTACATCAATTATGAATTGTTGTTTCTCTTCTTCTTCGAAATAATAATCCGTTGTGTAAATTCTCACAGAAAAGCTTCGTTTCGAGTTCAGAATCTCTGTCAAAGGCCCCTTTGTTATTCGATTAAGTAAGGTTTCAGGGTCACTACCCTCATGTAAGACATTTCCAACTTCCCTTACTAGGGCCGCTCTACTAAGAAGAAAGGGAATAGGATTGGATTTACAATCAATAAACCCTAATCTTCCATACCAAAGAATACCAACACCGATAGAGTGAAGGTCGACTAACGATTCAATTTCAGCTCTCGCTAGTTCGATATCACTTCCGGAAATATGTACATAATATTTGGACACTGACGCATCACTCGTAGAGATTATCGCCACCAAGGAGCATCCTCTGAAATTCGCCATAAAGCGTTTCAAAACCAGTTACCTGCTTACCAGAAACGGGTATTGCACTTGGTCCGCCTCCCATATCATCCAACATTCTTAGCACAGACGCCGAGAACTCACGTGCCAATCCGCTTGAGGAGGCATTAAGAGCCTCCTCAAGACGGTACGGGTCTGTAGACCACTCAACGATATCAGCAATCTCTACATCGGAGAGAATGTCAGCCTTACTAAGGAGATTGAGCTGAGGAAGACCAAAGCGAATATTGAGAGACATACCAAGGAGCATGGAAGCGAGATAGCCATCTGGTTGTCGTGCGATATTGGAATCAAGAAGATACAATGACAGAGCCGGGTCATTATCGGCCAAAGAGGAAACCATGAGAGGGCCTGAGTTACGGTAGGCAAAGAGTTCCATCTGTCCTGGACAATCAACAATGACATAGTCTCTACCTAGGTCTACAATCTCTTCACGTAAGTCATTCGCACTACTGACTGCCATATCCAAGGAAGCGACAAGAGCACCATTAGGTCCGAGGCCAAATTGTTGCATGATGTCACCATAATCCACATACTCGCGGATATCAACATCCGATGTATAGGGAGGGGACTCGACTCCCGGATCAAGGTTCACAATAGCAACACTGATCTCGGACGACACTAGCCAGTCCTCGAGAGCGGCGGAAAGGAGGGACTTACCTGCACCAGCAGTCCCGACAACGAACATGAAGAACATGAACCAGACCTAATCCTGAGGTGCTTTGAGTGCTTTGGTTGGGACGTGTAGGCGGAAAATTCGACGCACGACGATTTCCAGGTATAGTCTTTGAACAATGCTTATCTTCTCCAGAGAGAGTATCAGCATATGGACCAAAGTGAAGCACTTCAGCGGCTTGCAGAAGCGATGGCGGGTGAAATCTGCCTAGCGGAGAATGACCCAGGTGAAGTGATGAAACGGTGGCGAGAGCGATTTCAAATATCTCAAAAGCACTTGGCAAAACACCTTGAAGTATCCCCCTCGGTAATAAGCGACTATGAGAGCGGCAGACGAAAGTCTCCCCGTGTAGAAACCATCAAACGGTTTGTAGAAGGTCTAATTAGCATGGATGCAGCTAGCGGCGGTCGAATTGCCATGGCTCTGGAAAAGCTGGTGACACCTGAGATAGCATCCGATGCAATATTGGATAGCCGGGAATTCGGAGTTCCAATACCAGCTCGTATGTTAGTTGAGAAGCTTGATTGCAAAGTCCTGACACACAAGAGTTTCCTAGACCGGGATATCTATGGATATACTGTACTTGACAGTGTGAAAGCAATTGTGACACTGACCCCGCAACAGCTCTTACGTCTCTATGGCGGCACAACGCAGAGAGCCGCAATCCTAACCAACGTTACAACAGGTAGGTCTCCAATGGTGGCAATCAAGGCAAGCCAGATTGGCACGTCAGTAGCTGTGAAACCCGCAGTTGTTATATTGCAGGGTGTAAAGGAACTTGACCCCCTTGCGGTAAAAATTGCTGACAGCATCCATCTTCCACTCTGCGTATCAGAGATACAGACACCTGAAGAACTAGTACGCGAGATACGAGGGTTCGAGCCGCACAGATGATTACTACAGAAGTGAATCTCATGAATTTCGACATGGAAATAAATGACCCAGTCCACGGATTCATAGGACTGACCGATATAGAAATGAAGATAATAAATTCCGAACCATATCAACGACTTCGTAGAATCAAGCAGCTCTCAGGTGCACATTACGTCTATCCTGCCGCTGAGCACACTCGTTTTGGACACTGTATAGGAGCAATGTATCTGTCAGGTCTTGTTGGTAGACGACTTCTGGGCCAACTGGGTCTTGGTGAAGATACACTACAAGAGGTACGACTTGCAGGGCTTTTGCATGATCTAGGGCATGGACCATTCAGTCATGTGTTTGAAGAACCGTTAATTGAACGACAGGGGAAAAACCATGAAGATGTGACCGAGTGGATCATTCGTGAAAGTGAAGTTGGTGACATTCTCGAAAATGGTGGAATCTCAAAGAACAGAATAGGTGATCTGGTCCGAGGGCGCAGAACACAGAAGAAGGACAGTATTGTCAGTGCCATTGCCGCCGGTCAGGTAGATGCAGATAAGATGGATTATCTGATTCGAGATTCATTTTACTGTGGCGTAAACTATGGATTGGTTGATATCCATCGACTGATTAATAGTATGGAGATATCACGTGATCATGAATTGCATTTTGATTTAGCTGCACGGGGTGCATTAGAATCATTTCTGGTGGCACGTTATGAGATGTTCTTGAATGTCTATTACCACAAAACAGTACGTAGCGTGGAGGTAATGCTAATCAGACTCATCGGCGCCGCTGATAAAGTTCTAAATCTTACGGCATTCGAAACACCAGAAGAGTTCCTATCTCTTGATGATATGTCACTTGTTTCTCGTATACGACGAATAGATCCCACCGAGTCTGAAGATGCATGTGAGGCATCGAAAATAATGCAGATGCTGGATTCTAGAATCCTCTACAAGTCTGCCTTTGAAAAGGTTCTACATACAGACGATCGATTCGTATCCAAAGTACTAACCAAGAGAAAAGTTCGAGAGAGCCTAGAAGAGGAGATTGCAGAATCAGCCAAGGTTCCGAAAGATGAAGTCATAGTAGATGTACCTACTCTACCATCCGTGCCTTACAATCCACACCAACTCAATCCGATGGAGATTGCAATCTTTGAACTCATCGAGGGAAAGCGCGTTCAAAGAAAGTTATCTGAATTCTCAAAATTTGCAGAAATGATGAAGGTCTATCTTGATGTGATACGAGTCTACACATTCGATAAACATCGAGCCAAAGTCGGACGTGCTGCACGAGAAATTTTCCAAGAGTCTCCTGATGCCGCTATGATACACATGTAATTTTCCTCCCTCCAAATTTGTGGGGGTTATATAGTCAATACCGAGATTCATCAGTGGACTTTAGGTTCTGGAGCTGAGCCCTTGACTGATGATCTCAATGAATCCCTGCAAAACATCAAGATGATTACTGGAGTTGAGAATGTAGTTCTTATTCAGAAAGATGGACTCCCAGTTGCGAGTGCAGGAGTATGGTTTAGCAAAGAGGAGGTCTTTGCAGTGGCATCATCAACCTGTGCTATTTTTGGAGTCGCTAGACTGATTCACGGTGATTTCAAGTACCTTTTGATGGAATCTGAAACATCTAAGGTATTTCTTGCATCACTTCCAAACAATCCCGATTATTTTCTCACAATCACTACAGCACCAAGGGTCAACCTTGCAGCACTCTTTATAGAAATGAGAGATAGTATGGCACGAGTTTCATTCATACTACGACAACATGTTGATGGGCGCCTTCCTCCACTTCGTTCATATAGCGTAGAGGAAACACAACAAGTATTGAGCGGCTTCGCAGTCGCTGATGGAGCTGCACCAACTTATTCAACCTCCCGTTCCACTATTTCACTGAATCGCTCCCAAGCTCTAGCTCTTAGATCTGTACTTCGCCAACTTCATGATAGTATTCCTAATATCGAATCCGTTTTTCTCTCACTGAGTGGAGGTGTCAGGGTATCCCTTGAGGGCTTCACAAATGACCGCCTTGCTGCAATGTCATTTGCGTTACACGATGCATCTGAGAGAGTTGTACGCACACTACGCAACAGTTCACTTCAGACAGTATTATGCGAAACAGGAGAGAACCGTCACTTTATCTATGCAGTCCCTAACGGCGTGTTCAGTCTATGGGTGAAAAAAGACAATCAAAAGCTGGGACTGATGCGTCTTCTTCTAAAACACTATATCGCAGAAACGCAGAGAGTTCTAAGTTCCGCTTCAGTGACTCGCCCTGCTTTGCCTCAAGATCTGCGTGAACTGCTGCTTTCTGAACGCCCCAAGAGGGACCTTCTTGTAGCGAGGAAACGAACATGAATTATTCAGTAATGCGCCTAATCGAGCTAATGGGTGAAGATTTTCCCCTTCTGCTAAATTCGATATTGAACCGTCTTCCAATTCTAGTAACAGGAAATGATATCGAGATAGTAGATGACATTGTAGAGAGCCTTGCACTATTAAGCCCACACAGACATAAAATGGTCTTCTGGAGAGATTTCACTTCCGAAGATGAGATTCTTTCAGTTTGGGAAGAAGAAAAACACAACTACGAAGTCAATCGAACTACGGTATGTTGCCTCGCTTCCAATTTGCGATTGGCCTTAGAGAGAATTAGACACTTCACAGGATGGATTGTCGGAATCCCTCTCGGCAACCTATCACTTGGAATGCATGTCACTGAAGAAACGTTAGATGAGGTAACCACCCACATCTCACAAACGACAAAGACTTGTGGTATTCTAAATGTGTCTTCTCCATCCGTGATGGAATTCTCTCTTGTAAACACTGAACAAGGTAATCTTGAAGTTGAGAAACGAATCGTCGACAAGATCCTTACAAGAAAGAATCAATCTCTTGAACGTATTAGAAGGCTTTTGGCCAAATCACTACGTGAGGCCAAAGTATCGGATGGAATTATGAATGCGGTACTGAAGCTAGATGACGAATCTGAGAAAATCACTCATGATATGTTTGTTGAAGAAATTAACAGCTTTGTTCATGCAGCTCGAAGAGCAGTCACACTTCTCTCACGAGTACGTCTTGCTAGAGAGCTTGGTACAAACACTGTTCTCACTGAACGCAATCTATACGAAGCAATTGGATGGGAAGGAGGATCCCTCTTAGATATCATTAGATTTATTCATAGTGAATGGCACGAAGATTTCTCCGATTGTATTAAACTTGGAACATTATCCGGGCTTGGAGCTTGGGTAGACAGCATGTGGGGTTAGGAGGTCTGGTTATTGATAGTAGACTACGGCAACCGAACTGTTGGATTGAAAATAGTATTCTTTGGACCTGCAATGAGTGGAAAGACAACCTCAATCAGATGGCTGTTTAAGAGTCTGGACTGTGCAGATCGACTAACATCAATTGAAAACACCGTTGGTCGAACCATGTTTTGTGATTTCGGAACTATTCCCTTTACTCTTGGAAACAGCTGGACAATCAATACTCATGTGTGGTCTGCAACAGGTCAAGATTTCTATCGCTCAACTAGAGAGGTCGTACTTGTAGGCGCAGATGGTATTATCTTTGTTGCCGATTCAGAAGAGTCACTATTGGATGAGAATTTGGCAAGCTGGAATGAATTGATGTCTCTAGTTTCAGAGGAGGAAAGACCATTTCCAATAGTCATCTGCCTCAACAAGCAAGACCTTCCCGACGCTATTGATGAAGAAAGAATACGAACACATCTGCACCTTCCATCTTCAATCCCAGTACTGAAGAGTGTTGCAATGAATGGATTGAATGTTCTTGAGGCATTCGAAATCCTCTTCCATGATGCTATGCGAGCAAGTGCAACAATGCAACCAATACAATGATTTTGTATTTTCAGCGATTAGTTTATACGACTCTGAAATGGTCGCTCAAATGAATTAGTTCCTTTATCAGAACCAATGAAACAACATGAGGCTGTGCTATTGGAATCGAACGAAAATAATGTCAAATTCATATTTGTTACAGGTGGAGTACTCTCCGGGATTGGCAAAGGAGTCACCACTGCATCAATTGCAAAGCTTCTACAATTTAGGGGTTACAATATCAAAATTATGAAAATCGATCCCTACCTGAACATCGACCCAGGGACAATGAACCCAATAGAGCATGGAGAGGTCTTTGTCACGGATCAAACATGGACCTTCAAACCAGTAGATGATTCCAAGTTCAATATATGTGAAATTGACCTGGACTTCGGGACATATGAGAGGTTCACAGGTATTGAGGCACATCCTTCAGAGAACATAACATCAGGGCAAATTTACCTGTCCGTCATTCTCAGAGAGCGAAAAGGAAGCTATCTTGGTCGGACAGTACAGATCATACCCCACATTACCGACTATATCAAACAGAGAATATGGGATGTAGCTTCCCGCGACCCCTCATTGGATGTGATTTTAGTTGAGATTGGAGGCACTGTAGGTGACATCGAAGCAATGCCCTTCCTAGAGGCAGTACGTCAACTGGCTCGAGAGGAAGGTCGAAGTAGAGTTGCGTTTGTGCACGTCACGTTAGTTCCATACATGGCATCAGTTGGTGAATTCAAGACAAAGCCCACACAGCATAGCGTTAGAACCCTCCAGGGATTAGGCTTACAGCCAGATATTGTGGTATGTCGAGCCGAAAGGGAACTTACAGAACAAGCAGAGAAGAAGGTTGCTCTCTTCTGTAATCTTCCAGAAGAACGCGTAATATCCAATCCTGATATTCCTAGCATCTATCAACTACCGCTTTCATTCGAAAAACAAGACCTAGGACGTATAATTGTTAGTCATCTTGGATTAGAACAGCGTGAACCTGAAACTGCATCTTGGAGCAAAATTGCTGAATCCTTTGAGAACCCTACGGAATCAGTTTGTATTGCAATGCCAGGAAAATATACAACATTAAGTGATTCTTACAAGAGCATAAACGAAGCACTAACTCATGCAGCTGCAATGTGTAGCGCTCAAGTTGAAGTTAAGTGGATTGAAACTGAAGAAAGATGTGACATTGACTGTTTGAATGAAGACCTATGTGATGTGGATGGCATTCTACTTACTCCGGGGTTTGGTGAACGCGGCGTAGAAGGTATGATTAATGCAGCAGTGATTAGTTTGGATTCTAAAATTCCCTTCTTGGGTATCTGTTACGGGGCACAGCTTGGAACAGTAGCATTTGCTCGCCATCTTATGGGTTGGCCAGGCTCACACACAACTGAGGTAGATAGCAACAGCTTGTACCCTGTAGTTGATCTTATGGACGAGCAGAAATCAACTGAGAATAAAGGCGGAACGATGCGACTTGGTGGTCATGAAGTAAAAATTCGTGAGGGAACCAATCTTTTCAATCTCTACAAAACAACTGACACAAGGGAGAGATTTAGACATCGTTACCATCTGATAGAACGATACGTTAGTAGGATGAGCGAGAAAGGAATGGTAGTTTCTGCCCACGATACTACTGGAGATATAATCAATGCAATTGAACTTACTGACCATCCCTTTTGGATTGGTGTACAGTACCATCCTGAGTTCAAATCACAGCCTGGCGAACCACACCCACTTTATCTTGGTTTAATAAAGGCTGCACTGGCATACAAGAGTGAGAGGAAAAAATAGTGGACAAGAACCTCGATAAAATGCTCTCCCTTCTGGTGGAAGAAATAGAGAGAGTTGAGGTCACAAGAGCACGTTTTGGAAATGTAATGAATGAGATTAAGAAAAAAATAGAATTGAGCCGCTTTCCGGCTCTCACCTCTGACGCTGTTGAATCTCAGTTCATAACCCAAATCACACCAGTTCGCCTAGACGGTCTGAAAATTGCTGGTGTGGATGGTGGGCTCATACGAAAACGGTTCAGGTCTATGGATTTATTGCTTACTCGTGCGGTTGCGGTAGTTTTCGAATTTATGTCGACCGAAGGACCTTTGGTAGAATTCTATCCAGACGCATTCCCAGAACCAAATGCACGATTAGTTCTGCTTTCTATGTCTGGTCCTGAACTTGATCAGTTGGCATCTTTGGAGCGTATGGCCGCAGAGCTAAAAGTAACAATTTCTGCCCTTGATCAATTTCATACAGATATTATTCTCGTAGATGGCAGTCTGTTTTATCACCCTCGCGATCGCCCTCCCCCTGGTACTGTAGCACATGATAAATTTCAAGAAGTATTGGCCCTATATAGGCAGCTCTACAATAAGATAGCAAAGAAACAGACAACGTTGGTTGGAATAGTGAAGGACAGTCGTTCTACAAGAATAGTAAACACACTGGGCGATATCCTTCCTCATATCCTAAGAGACCCTGCAATCTATGAACTAATGCAGGGTGTTGACTATCGATGGCTTCTAAAAGTATCAAGAGACGGAGATTTGCTGGACACGTTTCTTGAGGAGGGTGAACGGACCTTTGCATTCCGATATTCTGGTGAACTTCCTCAGAATTCAAACTCGCTGCATAATGATTTAGGTGTCTACGCATCCAAAATTTGGGTAACTTATCTGAAGACTGCAAGGGATGACTTACCGCTACGCGTTGAAATTATGGTCAAATCAGATGGAGAAGAAGGCATTCAACAGCTCAATCGAACTCTGTCAGCAATACTTCCGCTGTCATATCAACATCCTGAGTACGGGCTACCAAGTCCTATTGTTGAGGCTGATGCTCGTGCCCGAATTAGTAACAATGAGGCCCGCCTCATCATCGATCGCCTAATGGCTCTCTCAGGACTCACTTATTCAACCCTTGAGAAACGAAGATCAAGAAACCCCTTTGGAGGCTAAATAATGGAATCACATCAACAAAGACATCAACTTGGGACGGTAGTTTGTACCAATGAAGGTCCCAATGTCTCTGAATTCTCCTTTGTTTTGGAAGGGGGGACCAATGAAACCACAGTTCGCCGTGGTGAATTTGTAACTATTGAAGCTGAATTTGGTCTTGTTGTTGCGAGAGTACAGGACCTAGTTCGTACTAACCGATACTTCCAGCATGCTGAGGCTGTGAGAGAATACCAATCAAGGGGTGAGCCTTTACGATCGATATTCCCGACTAATCGTTGGCAGTATACAATCGCACAAACCCGTGTGGTGGGCTTTTGGATAGAAGGACGCACAGTTCGACCTTATACCACAGTATCTCCAGGAGCGATTGTTACACGGGCAGATGAAGAAATGTTAGCAAAATTCCTCAAACTAGATATGGATGAAGGTCTGAAACTTGGAACGGTAGCAAACCATAACTTGGAATTTAGAGCTTCAATTGACCGATTGCTCTCCAAACATCTAGCAATCTTGGCAATGTCAGGTGCTGGAAAAAGCTACTTCGTATCAGTGATGTTAGAAGAAATATTGTCCAGGTCTCAGGATACAGGTCGTCTTAGTGTAGTAGTCGTGGACGTTCATGGAGAATACTCCTACCTCAAAGATGTCGATCCAAAGAGTCTAGGACTTCCAGAGGGCGCATTCGAGGTAGAACACATTCGAGGTTCCCATATTCAAATTCCTGTCCATTCTCTTAGTGCAGAATCATTCAGCTCTTATATCGCAGGGATGTCAGGTGTACAGATACGCGATTTACGTCGTTCAATATCCGACATCCGTACTCGATTCAAAGATGGATACACAATTACTGATATCATTAACTTGGTAAAAGACGATGAAACAATTAGCAAGAACACTAGAGAAGCTTTAGTTGGATGGCTTATCACCCTTGAAGACACGGGTCTCTTCGGTAAGGAGGCCTCTCCAGAGATTATAGACATAATACGTCCTGGAAAAATCACTTTGATTGATCTGAGTGACTTTGTTAGTCTTAAGAAGAAGCAAATTATTGTCTCCCATTTGGCTGGAGAGCTGCTTTATTATCGTCGTCAGGGAAGAATCCCACCATTTCTATTGGTTCTAGAGGAATCACATCAGTTTTGTCCAGAAAGCCGGCAAGAGCTAGCACTACCAAAAGCACGAATTGAAACCATTGCAAGAGAAGGTAGAAAGTTCTTTGCATTGCTATGCCTGATAACACAACGGCCTGTGAAGCTATCGACGACAGTCCTGAGTCAATGCAGCAACCAAGCAATTCTAAGATGCACAAACCCCTATGATTTAGACCATATAGGAAGGTCGAGTGAGGGTATTGATCGCGCCTCATTGAATGCAATTACCACATTGGAGGTTGGTGAGGCATTGTTTGTTGGTGAAACTGTATCTGTACCAACTTTTGTGAAAATCAGAACCAGACGGTTTGAACCACAAGGAATGGCCGCAAATCTTACTGAAGCAATAAGAAAAGCGGAAAAGAAGTAGGTTTTCTGGTATTCGTAATCAATAATATGATAAGTCAAAAACATGGGAATGATTAGTGGGGACTAACAGGTCAATGTCTGAACCAAGTAAGGACGTAGATGAAATTCACCAAATCATCGATAATATGCAGGCACGATTAGTAGAGCTA
This sequence comes from Candidatus Thorarchaeota archaeon, assembly GCA_029210805.1. Taxonomy (GTDB): domain Archaea; phylum Asgardarchaeota; class Thorarchaeia; order Thorarchaeales; family Thorarchaeaceae; genus MP5-2226. Next base: position 6,521 of record JARGGA010000004.1, on the reverse strand, counting down.
TTTGACCAGCTCAGAGAATTACGAACACACCTCGACCATCGCGTTATCCCAGTAGAGACTGGTTCAGTTTTACCTCTATTTTCAAAGGTAAATGAATCGCCTATCGCACCTGTTTCAATAACAACGCCGGTACCTGAGAAAACACACTCTGAAAAAGAAACATCTATTCTTCCAGACACTAAGAACGATACCACTGAAACAATTTCTCCATCAGCAGATGAAGCCTCTCCCCCATCAGATGTTAGAGTTTCTCACCTCTTAGATCCAATAACTCATGAATTGAGAACTGGTGATTCTCCTGCAGAAGTAATTGCAGAGTATCTCCAATCAGCAAAAGACGAACTGATAACTACCTCTACTCCAAATGAGAAAGTTTCGCGCGATATGGACATTGTTCTCAAATTCCTTCGGGCGAGAGGTAGGCGTAGTATACGTCCTGAAGAAAGAGACAATATCCTCAGACGAATCAAAAGATGGCAAGTCCATCTCGTAAAATGAATTTTGATGGGCTATGAAAATGATGGTGAGCTAGATAATAGCTCACACTACAGGTCAATGATGATTCTTTTGACCTTAGTCTTTGAAATCTTCTTCAATCCATGTTGACCAGGCTCATATCGGCATTCCAATAGACCTGCTTCAAATAGAATCTTAATCTGAGCGCTAGCGTTTGCCTCAGTGCCTCCGAGGTGGGTTGCTACTCGTGTTACGTCTTTCTCTCCGTTAAGGAGCAATTTGAGAATCTTCAGGCGTGTTCCTGATGAGAGCGCACGGCCAATTCGAAGGATCTCGTCGTCGTTACTTAGTTCTTGGGTTTCTGACAAAGTCACACCTCGCATCAAGTGAAGCTTTCGTTCAAACTTCGGTTTATTATAGTTGTTGTTTAGCAATCATCAAAATTGGACTTTCCAATGGTCTCATGTTAATGCTTATAGCGCACACCGAGAAATCATCATTGAGTGCAGTACTATGAGTGATGAGAATGAATTCATCATTGGGTTTGACATACTACCATCACACAGTCCCAAATCCAAGACTGCACCAAAATTTGCTTGTGCCATCGTTAAAGATGGTATTGTGTTAAATGAATTTTTGGAGATATCAAGAGGAGCTCTACTTCGACTTGTGTCGGAAATCGAGCCAAAGTGGCTATGTACTGATAATATCTTTGAGATAGTACCAGATAGTACGTCATTATATCGTCTTGCAGAAAGAATACCTCCCTCCACACGAATAGTCCAAGTCACAGGAGTCCCACCACGCCAAATTCCGCTCAAAACGCTTGCACGACGTTACAAGATACCTCTTCGTGGCAAAGCAACACCAATACAAGCTGCGATAATCTCCGCAAAGCTTGCGGGATTAGGAGTAGGGCATAGTGTCGAATGCTTCAGTGAACAAACCGAAGTCAAGGTAACCCGTGGACGGAAGATGGGAAAGGGTGGACAAAGTGCCAACAGATATCGTCGTAAATTACATTCTGAGATTCAACAGATGACTCGTCATATTGAAGGTACGCTTAAGACCGCTCAAATTGACTACGATATCGATGTCAGAGCTTCTGACTTTGGTTATGCAAGTGCGCGAATTGTAGCATATGCACCACTGCCTACTATCACCACGATGGTTGAACGCAACCGAGGTGGTGATTTTAATGTGTTAGTATCTCCAGTACGCAAACGAACCGAGTTCGTTCCGCTTGAACCAAAAGCCATTCCTACGCAATCCGCGCCAAAGTACTTCATTCTTGGAATTGACCCAGGCACTACTGCTGCAATCTGTCTTCTTACATTGAATGGAAGCATACATACTCTCATCAGTCGAAAAGGGTTGACAAGAGCTGATATCATTAAGACAGTATACGAAAGGGGAATGCCAGTCCTTGTAGCATCCGACGTTCCCCAAGCCCCTAACCTTGTTGAGAAAATTGCCAGTTCAATCAATGCATCAGTATATACTCCTGAGCGACCCATTGCTGTTTCTGATAAACAGGAACTTGCACGTGAATATTCTGAGCACACTAAGATTCGAAACGCACATGAACGAGATGCATTGACTGCCGCAGTATACGCGTACAGAAGTATCAAACCCAAAATGGATCAAATTGATCGAAAGATACGTGAAGAACAGCTCCAACTCAATCGAAATCACCTCAAAGCCCTAGTAATCAGAGGTATGCCAATGGCCGAGGCAATCTCCAAGATAACTCATGAAGAATCTGAGGAAATTAAGCCCATCCCCGAAGAACCAGTGTCTGAAGAACCTCTGACACAAGATCGATATGATGCCCTGATGAAGAAGTACAACGATTTACAAGATGATTACGAGAGTCTAGATGCGAAACTAGAAGATGCAAATAGATTCATTGAATATCTTCGTTTTAGAGAAGACGAACTAGCTCAAAGCCTTGAGATAATCAATCGTGACAACTATTGGCGTGTAAAACGAGATAGAGAGGTAACGAAGAAGGCATCAGAACTGAAGACTGTGAAACGTGAGGATGAGAAACTACGTGACCAAGTTCGTCAGCTTGAGAAACGACTAGACCGCCTGGTTGGAGTCAAACGACTTGAGATGCGAGGCGACATGCTTGCAATTAAGACAATACCTCACTTCACACGGGAGAGCATAGAAGAATATCTTCGAAAAGTTGGATTAAGACCTGGAGATATAGTACTCTTTGAAGATGCATCAGGTGCTGGCCCCCAGACAGCAAACCTCCTAATCGAACGTGAAATTCGTGCAGTCATTATTGATACCCCCATATCACACCTATCAGGCGAGGCTCTAATTGAAGCAGTCATTCCTGTTATAGATGCAGAATCAGTAGAACTGCAACGAATAGACGAGTTTGCTTTCATTAGCCGAAAGAAGTTCGAGAAGCAGATGCAGAACTTTATGATAGATGCCAAAGAGAAGGCCCGCCAACGAAGCGAGAAACAACTGATTGGTATTGTAGAAGAGTATCGCGCAGACAGCGTCAAAGAGTGAAAAACGAGTCCAAAGACACCGTCCATTGAATATGTTTATATTCGAATGGTTTGGAATCGCTATTTGAGGAAATCAATATGCCAGGCTCACATGGATCACTAACAAAGGCCGGAAAGGTCAGAGAATCAACTCCTAAGGTAAGAGGCCGTGAGCGACACACACCAATTCCACGCATTCGCAACAAGAACAATTACGTGAAAAGATTCGTGAAAGGACAGGTCGTGGGAGTCAAGAAATAGACCTCGTCTATTCAATATTGCATTCTTTTTCCAGTCGAGTCACGATAAGATTGGCCAAAGTCTTCCATTTTGGCAAGCTGGTTACCAGAAAATACAGGTCCATCTATGCATACCAGTTCACCATTCGGGTCCATACCGCATGTTCCACATAGCCCGCATCCACATTTCATATAGCGTTCAAGTGACGCTTCGAAAGCAATCCCGTTCTCCTTTGCAATCGTATGAAGCCCCTTCATCATGAGCTCAGGGCCACATGTGTACATTCTATCAAAGGCATTCTCATTGATGATATCATGAACTGCCTCAGTAGCGAACCCCTTGTATCCTGCTGATCCATCATCCGTTGCTAGTCTTAGTGAAAACCCAAGATTGGAAGATTCCTTGAAGTCGTACATCACTAGTTCTTCCTTTGTTTTAGCCGCAATTAGTAGAGTAACCTTGGTTGATTTTTCAAGCAGATTGTATACAAGTGGCCGAAGCGGTGCAATTCCAATGCCTCCCCCAACAAGAAGTGCATTGTTCGAATCGGATGAGAAGCTCTTCCCAAAAGGACCTCGAATCCCAATCCAATCCCCTTTCTTCAATTTGCATAGATTTTCAGTTGCTTCGCCAATTGATTTGACTGTTATCTCAACCTCCGGAGCCTTCCAATATGAAACGCTCATAGGGATCTCATCAATTCCCGGAACCCACACCATTACAAATTGTCCGGCTTCAATGTGTTTGATAGCGGTTGGTAACTCGAATCGCAAAGAGGTTGTCGAGCTATTTTCTTTAGTTACCTCAGTTATCTGGACTGAACTAGGTGAACCCATTAGCTTCTCTACATCCACAATCATTCCCTCCCAGCAAGTCCTACAATATCCGACACTTTGGAGTATCCCTTTTCTTGAAGATAGTTTTGCACTCCTTCCTTTACTTTTTCAAAAACATGCATACCGTCCAACAAAGCCGTTCCAATCTGAATCGCACTCGCCCCAGCAAGATGCATCTCCACTGCATCTTCCCATGTTGCTACACCACCAACACCAATTATTGGCACATCTAATGCCTTATGGAGATCATAGACACATCGTATCGCAATAGGAAATATCGGGGGTCCTGATAACCCTCCCAATTTGTTCCCAAGCACCGGACGTTGTTGATGGATATCGATTTTCATAGCCCTCACAGTATTGATAGCCACAATGGCATCGGCTCCTGCCTTTCAGCAGCCTTGCCTACTGATACATAATCCGAGGCGTTGGGAGTTAGTTTGGCAAAGACCTTGCAGTTGACAACATCTTTTACAGCACTGACATATTCAAAAGTTAGTTCTGGATTGTGTGCAATTTGCGCAATTTCTGCATGGGGGCAAGATAGATTCAGTTCAATGGCATCCGGTCCGTAACTAATCCCTTTTTCAGCAACTTTGGTTACTTCCTCTACGGACGAACCAAAGATACTCAACACTACTGACACTCCTGCTTCTTTTAGAGCGACAACCTCACTTTCAAACATGTCAATACCGGGATTGGTAAGACCAACTGCATTCAACAGTCCACCATGAGAAGTTGTTAGGACCGGTCCTGAATGTCCTTTTCTAGGAATCCATCCTATTGACTTTGTGACGATGGCATCAGCACCGGCATCACGCACACGCTGCATGACAGAACCAGTCACTCCAAGAATACCAGAAGCCAGCCAATAGCCTTCAACTTTCATCTGTGCACCTATTTATCTCACGGAATGGTTGTCTGTAATAAGGTTAAGCGACAGACAGACAGACTTCTGACCTGTTCCTCAGAAGGTGAGTGAACCTCAACTGAAAGAAACTTCCATATAGATGCAAAACAGTAAATCAACCGGTCAAGACACTCCTCCGGCCACACCTTTCAATGTTAGGTTGCACGATTCAAAAATGATTTCTTTCTATTCTATTGGGTTGATCCAATAGAACCACCTTGTTGCGTCTTAGGCTTCTTTCCAAGGAGCAGTTACCGTTACTGGTTCTGTTTTCCGAAGAAGTTGTATCCCTATAATTAGCTGAATAGGAACTGGTCCCATGTAGAGCAATATCTCATATTGTTCAAGTGCGCTGAACATCAAGGGAACACCCAGACCTACTGGAATGAGCATGGTAAGAACTCCCAGTACGTATGCAATTCTTCTTGAGGCATCTCCTTTGAAGCAACGCACGACCTGAATTGCAAAGAGAATGCTAAAGACACCGTTTGTCACCGCTGTGAACGAGTATGTGAGGTCGAATGCGTGAAAAGAGTAGAACTCACCGTGTACAAGTCTAAGAACCCATATCATCGAGTAAATGGCGGTTTGAACATTGCCACTTCTGGCTCCTTGCCAGAATACACCAAATGGTACTATAAGTGTCAAGACCGTCATGAGATATGCCACTTGCCTTCTAGTGAATGCCTCTATCTCCATTATGTCAGCCTCCATTCATCCGAGATTATCACTTCGATTGATTTTTGGGTCATAACCATTTCACTCATGTCTTTGGTGTTCCATTCGCAGGCGTTTCCTACCATTGTTCCGATTGCGATTCGTCTACCCACGTTGTATGTATGGGTGATGGTTTGGATTTCAATATCCACAATCCAAAAAGTGCGGGGAGAGAGAAGGTAAGAAATAAAGCAATAAAATATGGAGGTCCCTGAATGACGAATATGATCAGTGCACCAGTAACGAATGGCAACAATCCCGGAAATGTGCTTACTACTCCAAATATGAGGGTCGATTTCCTTGATACCTTTCCATCGTAGTGTTTTTTGAGTGCATACACAAAGACCAGTTGCATACCCATGTAGTATAGGAAAACCCAGAAAGCTGAGATGTTTGACCAATAGGGCAGTTCTACAGTTATTCCTTGGGAGCTGAACACAGTCCAATATCCAAAGGACAGAAGAATGCTCTCATACCTACCGAGTTCCAATGTTCGAATTTCAAGACCAAACGGAAGTACAAAGAATAGCAACGCGAACATTGCATATTCCAATCCCCCTAGCTGAAATGATTCTCTTTCTTCTTCCACATTTCCTGTCTTCGCTGACATGTGTATTCCATCCTTTTTATTTTCATCATCTGCCTTGGGCAGTAATGACAACACGTAATGAGATTCTCAACCTACCTTCGGTTTGTCCAGCTACATCTAGAAATCTAAGAACCCAGACATACTCGTCTTCATGGATTGGTCCAACTCCTCCAGATGCGAAAATCGTGGTTGCTCCCTGATTTTCACCGTTTCCCGAAACCTATACAATCCTAGACATCGAGTCCAAGATGTTGTTCGGT
>JARGGA010000254.1 GCA_029210805.1 Candidatus Thorarchaeota archaeon | reverse complement strand
CAATGTTCATTTAAGATATGTCCAGGTTTGTCCGGGTTTTTAGCAGCTGTTACCAACCCTTTTGAATTCCTGAGTCAAGCAATATCCTAGCGGCTTGATTTGCTCGTTTATTCATATCTTCGAAGGTATATCTTCTTTTCAGGATGTTGTCAACTATTGCTTCCCTTCTAGGAGTCAACAATGCTCTTCTTCCGGTCCAGTCCCCAATCCAAGACCAGTTTTCAATGTCCATTCCATAACCTCCTATGTTTCAATAATGAAAATGTTCGCAAGTATTAGTCTTACTGCTTTAATCGACCCCTTGATTATTGCTTTAGGCGCAGGAGTGTTAGTAATCGTACTCATCGCGATAGTGCGGATGAAGAAAAAGATGTGATACCACGTGAAGGTTCAAGTTCATCATCTTGAACCTTTTCTTTTAGAAAATTCCTTGGGAATTTCCTCAATTGAAACGTTAATCACTACCACATTGACCAGTACCCCGACCTATACACAACATGTAGAACGTAATTGTTTTTCTATTAGACTCAATCATTGTTCTATCAGTATCATAGTTACTGTGCATTCTAGCTAAAAATGTAAGAAATAGGCTTTAAGAGGGAGAATACCCATCTTTCTAAGAGTAGGTTTGGGATTAGTACATCCGTATTCAAACACTACGCAGGAGCGTTAGAAAATGGTTTGGTGGTTCGACATACCTCGTGTTGCTTTTGGAGAGGACGCACTTGATGAACTTGATCTACTGCAGGGAGAGTCTGCAGTCATCATCACAGATGACGTGATTAACGGGCTTGGATACCCGGACAAGGTGAAGAAGATCCTTGAAGGAAATGGCTGGAAAGTTTCAGTATGGAAAGATGCTGAACCAGACCCACGGGTTTCTGTTGCAAAAAGTGCAGCAAAGGCAATGGAAGATTCAGGTGTAGATACCATAATTGCAGTTGGAGGGGGCAGCGTAATGGATACTGCGAAAGCCGCTTGGGTGCTTTACGCCAACCCGGATATGAATCTTGAAGCGTTGTCGCCATTTGACATCCTTGGATTGAAAGAAAAAGCACGACTTATTTCAATACCAACAACCGCAGGAACAGGTTCTGAAATAACTAGAGCAGTTGTTGTAAGGGAAGATGAATCGGGACGAAAGTTTGCCACAACAAACCCAGAACTCATGGCAGAATTAGCTATATTGGATCCTATGTTCGTGAAAGATTTGCCAAAGAATATGACAATCTATACTGGAATGGATGCCCTTACACATGCTATTGAAGGGTATATTTCAGTCTGGAAGAATGATTTCTCTGACGCGTGCACATTGAAAGCAGTACAGATGGTTTTTGAATGGCTGCCTAAATCAGTGAAGAACCTCAGTGATCTTGAAGCTAGAGAAAAGATGCTTATAGCAGCAGCCTTGGCAGGAATGTCATTTGGGAACTCCCAGGCCTGCCTCGCACATTCAATGGGACACAGCATGGGGTCAGTTCTACGGCTTCAGCATGGTCTTTCAGTTGGAATGGCGCTACCCTACACAATGGAATTCAATGCTCATGATGAGCCAGATACAGCGAAGCATTATTGGGAATTGGCACAACTGGTGGGAATTCATGAATCAGATCACATGAAAGCAACCAGAGCTTTCGCGAATAAAATAAGAGAACTTGGCAAGCAGATTGGCTTCCCGCAGAATTTCCAAGAAGCAGGAGTGACAAGGAAAAAGTTCGATGAAAGCATTGACAAACTCGTCGAGTATGCTATGATGGATTCAAGCATCACAATGACTCCTCGTCCCATAGAGGCAGCAGAAATCAGGAAAATCTACGAATGCATGTTTGAAGGAAAGGAAGTAGACTTCTAGGAGAGGATGTGTATGGTACTGGGATACAGAGGCAAAATACTGAAGATCGACCTTAGTTCTGGAGAAACCTCAGAGATTCCACTCGAAGAAGAACTACAAAGGCAGTTCATTGGTGGAGCAGGTCTCGCATGTAGATTGCTCTATGATATGATAGACGAGAATACAGATCCACTGGGTGCGGATAATCCTCTTTTGTTTCTAGCTGGGCCATTCGTTGGAACTATGACCCCAACGGGAAGTAAGATGTCAGTATGTGCAAGGTCTCCACTCACAGGAATTTGGGGATACAGTACTGTAGGAGGTCACACTGGAGCAGATATTAGGTTCGCGGGATACGATGGAGTGATGTTTACTGGGCAATCACAAGAACCCAAGTATGTCCTGATCGAAGATGATAAAGTTGAGCTGAAAGATGCATCTCATCTATGGGGAAAGGATACTGAGTATGTCTGGGAGACCCTCAAGGAGGAAACCGGACACAAAAACGCAGGGATTGCAAGAATTGGCATTGCAGGTGAAAATCTTGTCAAGTATGCCAGCATCATAGTTGACCATCACCGTGCCGCAGGACGGACTGGAATGGGCGCCGTTATGGGCTCCAAACGATTGAAAGCTGTGGTCGTCAAGGGAACAGACCGTAAGATTCCGATTAGTGACCCCGAGGGATTGACAAAGTATGCCAGTGAATTAAACGCAGATAAGAAAGAAGATCCAACGTTCATGATGTACACAGACCTTGGAACTGCAGGTTATGCAGACATGGCGAGTCTAATGTATGGATCAATGCCCGCAGGTTACTATACAGTATCAGACTTTGATTCATACAATCTGAGTGGGACCACAGTCAGAGAACGCCTTCTTGTTGGCAAGAAAGCATGTTTCAGATGCCCAATTGGATGCGGTCGGGTCATTGATGTCAAAGAGGGGCCTTGGAAAACAGGTGTGTTCAAGGGGCCGGAATATGAAGTTACAGGAACAATGGGCACTCTGATTCTAAATAATGATCTTGATGCTCTAGCATATCTTACAAAGAAATTGGACCTGCTTGGAATTGATGCAATCAATGGGGGTAATATCGTTGCACTATCGTTCTATCTCTTCAATGATGGAAAGATAACCAAGGAGGATCTTGATGGATTGGCTCCAAAATGGGGAGATGCAACTACTGCTTCGACTCTTCTGGATAAGATTGCTAATCGAGATGGCATAGGAAACCTCATGGCAGAAGGTAGCAGACTATTTGCCGAGAAGTTTAGTTGTGGTAATCTCGCAGTTCAGGTCATGGATATGGATTTTCCCCAACATGATCCACGAGGGTTCTCAGGATTAGCCGTTGGGTACGCTACATCACCGCGCGGAGCGTGTCATATGGCCGCGGACATGTACAATGTACAGATGGGACAGATAAACGAGGCAGTGGGAATTGAAAGCGAGGATAGATTTGCAAACGAAGCAGACCTCACAGCCAAGCAACAAAATGTTCGCGCAATCTATAATTCATCGGGAATATGTAGTCTCTACCCCTTCTATGCAGAGGAAATTGTTGAGCTTTTCAAATTCACTACAGGGTGGGATTACACAATAGAGGAGTTCATACAAACTGGTGAGAGAATCTTTACCATGATGCGATTGATGAATCTGAAACTGGGTTATGATACAAGACGGGAAACCCTTCCGGAATTGATCACAAGACCATTAGAAGGTGGAACTGAAGGCCATGTTCCCAACTTAGAAGAACAACTTGATACATGGTACGCATTCAGAGGGTGGGACAGAAAAACAGGAAAGCCGTCTAAGGAAGTCCTAGAAAAACTTGGCCTAGACGACCTCTAATAACTTACAGAGTACTTGGTAAATCTTTGAGGATGCTTCTAAGAAAATCGAATACAGTTCCTACAGTGTCAATCTTGAGCTTTTCATCAGGAGAGTGGGCATTCTTTATGGTTGGGCCAATAGAAATCATTCTCAGACCAGGAATTCCTGCACCAAGAATACCACATTCAAGTCCAGCGTGAATTGCTTCCACAACGATTTCAGATCCGATAGCTGCTTCATATGTTTCACGAACATACTTCAAGAATGCATTCGTTGGGTCAGGAGCCCATCCTGGATAGGCCTTATCTTGTTCAACATTCCATCTCATCACTTCACCCATTATGGCGATTTTTCTTCGAGTCGATGTTAGTTCTGTATCCAGATTACTTCTAGTTGACATCTGTAGTCTAAGTCCCGTATCAGTGGTGGTTAGTACTGCTACATTGTTCGAGGTTTCCACAAGACCATCAACAGCAGGAGAGAATCGGATAACTCCATGTGGAAGCATGTGGATAGTTTGGATGATCTTCTTGGATTCGTCTAATGTGAACGACTCGCTGGAACCAACCTGACTCCAATCAATCTTGGTTTCAGGTTCAATCGGTTTTTCACCGCCTCGGTAGTAGATAAGAAGCTCAGATTTCTCTTTCAAGAGTAATTCTTCAGCTTTCGCAGATAATGATGAAGGAACTCCAAAGATAATTGTAGAAGAACGCGCGATGGCATTTCTCTTCTCACCACCATTCCATTCTACAATGGCAACAGGTATCTCCTTGAGCAAAGCAGATAGCATCCGTGCAATCATCTTGTTTGCATTCCCTCTGGGAAGGTGAATGTCAACACCTGAGTGTCCGCCTAAGAGGCCTCTGACAGTAAGAGTTCTGAACATATAATCAGACTGTGAATCCTTGGAAAGTTGCTTTGTGAAGACTGAATCACCTCCTCCAGCCGAACCGATGGTGATGACACCAAGGTCTTCCGAATCAATATTGATGAGTAATTTGCTTTCAATTCCCATTTCTTTGGGGTCAAGAGCAAATGCCCCAGTGAGTCCGGTTTCTTCATCCACTGTTGCAAGAACTTCGAGGGGACCATGTTCTACATCAGGATGAAACATGAGTGCAAGACCAAGAGCCATTCCAATTCCGTTATCAGCCCCGAGAGTGGTTTCATCAGCCTCTACCCATTCCCCATTATCTTGAATCAGTATTGGAATTGGTTCATTATCAAAGTCAAAACCGTCTTTGCGATCAGTAACGCATACCATGTCTAGATGACCCTGAAGGAGAATCGAGGGCTTGTTTCCCATACCCGGTGTAGCGGCTTTCTTCAATAGGATGTTTCCAGTTTCATCCTCCTTGATTGATACATTGATTCCTGAGGTTTTTGCCTTCTCTTTAACCCAGGCTTTCAGTGCCGCACGTATCTTTTCTTCTTTCTTTGATTCTCGAGGTGTGGCTGTAAAGACCTTCTCAAAAATCTCCCAAACTAGCTT
>JARGGA010000253.1 GCA_029210805.1 Candidatus Thorarchaeota archaeon | reverse complement strand
CGAATCATCTATTGCATTCAACTTCTCTATCTTACGAGACATCATGGCATTGGGTCGGGATGCTAAGGATTACAAGGAATTCATTTACGTGACTGGAAAGATACTGCAGGACCAACCAGTCAGTAGAGAACTACTTCTGAATAGAATATTGACATATCTTGAAAATCAACGCAACAAGTGGGGTATTTGGAGTATTATGGGTAGTACCTCCGCTAGTAGCAAAAAGAAGAGAATGGATGGAGTTCTGCGTTCCATGATGTTGCTGGAATTCTTTGAAATATCACAAGGCAATGATGGTGGTGTAAGAAAAAAGATGAGCGATACATCGAAGATAACACGTGAGGAGATAGTTGGGGAGATATTTGAATCGCATCCACATTTCTTCAAAACACATTCACAGAAATCTGCATTTCTAGTGGGTCTATTGACCGGTCGATTGATGGTGATACAATACCAGCGACGAGGTTCTACACCCTTTGAAAAGAAATTGCATAATTTGAAATTCACTATGAAGCGCCTGAAACGACTCTACCTTGAAATAGAAGCCAAAATGAAGGCGTATGGTCATTCTGGAACTTATCGAGGTCTGGAACAGATTCTCTCTGAGGAGTTGTTGAATGCCGCAAGTGAAGATATAGATGATGACGAGCTGAGTCTCAGCTTTGTTATGGGATTAAATCAATCTTACAAGCTCAAAAGTTCTAAGGGAGATGATGATGAATGAGTACTGATATACTAAAAAACAGACATGAGATATTGTTCCTCTATGATGCAAAATTCGTTAATCCAAATGGAGATCCTTCAGATGAAAATCGACCAAGAATTGACGAAGAAACTGAGAGGAATATCGTAACAGATGTTCGATTAAAACGGACAATCAGAGATTACTTGTATGACTTTCTTAAAAAGGAGATTTTCATTCGACAAATTGCTGTCGCTGGTGGAGAAGGTATTCAGGATGCGAAAACGCGGTTTGATAATTTCTTGGAACCCTTCAAGGGTAAAAAAATGAAACTAAATGAAACAATCGAAAAAGGAAAGAGTGAGATCCTTGCAAAATGCGTTGATATCCGAATGTTTGGTGCCCTCATTCCAGTTGAGGTTTCGCAAAAAGAGAAAGGGGCATTGGTCCTTGTTGGTCCCACCCAATTCAGAATGGGGCGATCCCTCCACAAAGTGGCTGTCAAGTATATTCAGGGAACTGGAGCTTTTGCCTCTCAAGCGGGGGCAGGTCAGCAAACATTTCGTGAGGAATATGTTCTACCATATTCGATGATTGCATTCTACGGAATTGTAAACGAGAATGCTGCTCAGGATACACAAATGACCGAAGATGATATGAATCTACTATTGGAAGGAATCTGGTTAGGAACTAAAAATCTCATCACGAGGTCAAAGATGGGTCAAACTCCGCATCTATTGCTTGATGTTGTTTATAACGAAAAATCATTCTATCACGGAGACCTTGACAGACTGATCTCTCTTGCAAGCGAGCTTGACGACCAAGAGATTCGTGATCCAAGTGAATATACGATTGAAATTGGTGGGCTTGTAAAGGCACTTGGTAAAATCAAGGACAAGATTGAAACCGTCCAGATTGCAGTAAGTGATTTCATCACATATACCATGAATGGAAAGAAAGCAACTCTGAAAGATAGTATCGAATCAGAGGGCATCAAAGTCAAGATGCTGGACCTTTGAGGGTTGAGATGATGACAGAAGTGAGAATTCTAGCCTTTGACGTGAATTCATCACTAGCGCAGTTCAGAAAGAACTATACCACAACATCGACCCTTACCTTCTCAATTCCTCCACCAAGTAGTCTTCGCGGATTAGTTGGTTCCATTCTAGGCCTTCGATATGACGAGATTCAGGACAAGCTAGAAACCGCTCAATTTGGTGTTCAGATCTTGTCAGAGATTAAAAAGACGCGCATCATGAAAAACCTGATCAATACAAAGTTAGATATTGCCCCTCTGGGTATTGCAGGTCCGCCTCGTATCCAAGTTCGAAGTGAGTACATTCACGAACCACAGTACCGCGTCTATTTCTCGTCCCCAGATGCAGAAATAATTGATGGATTGAAAGATAGGCTCATTCAACATAAGAGCTATTTTACACCCTATCTTGGTAAGGCATATTGCATAGCCAATTTTCAATGGATGAATGAATGTCATGCACACCCCAAAACTGTGTCCGGTGAAACAACTGTTCTGACTGCTATCCCCAAGTCTTGGGTTAAACGAATGTCTTTGCAGAAAGGCAATAGATACATGGTAGAGCGATTACCAAGCCTAATCGACCAGCATAGAACACCTAAAGGTTACATCGATTTGATATTCGATGCTGGAGGAGCACCCATTATTGGCGAATTCAGTCATCCCTTGTGTGATATAGGTGAAGGGAAACACATTGCTCTCATCTGAAATATGGTCCCATCCTGACCGCCCCCTCATCACTCATCTATTGGATGTAGCTGAAGTCGGGAGAGAAATAGCTCGCTCTCTTCCACCAGTGCATCGTCTAGATTCTTCCTTTCCAAACTTGGTATGGATTGGAGGAATGTTTCATGATTATGCCAAAGCTACATTATCATTCCAAACAAAACTCAGAGGAGGAAAATACAACAGCCTAGAATCTCGACACAGTCATCTTTCGTCCATACTGGCTTTCCAAAACATATGGGACTTCTTGGAGATTGAGAACGATTCAAATCCAGAGTCGTATTTACCGCTATATGCGTATCTTGCAGTGAAAAGGCATCACGGAAATCTTGACTCCGCTCAAAACGACTTGAGCATTACTGATTCAGACATCACGATGTTTGAAACGCAACTAGACCAAATCGATTCAAACTTTGTAAAAGAACTTGGAAGACATCTGAAACCCCTAATCAAGAGTCCGTTAGTGGAACCAGATGAGATCAAAAACGAGTTGCCATCTATTCGTAGACGCCTTAGCGGGTTTAAGAGAATCCTTAGACGCAAAAAGAGTAGTATTCGAGATGCAATAGAACTGTCAACCTATTACTCAATCCTAATTGATGCGGATAAAATGGACGCCTCAAAAACAAATCTGATTGGAAGAGAATCACTTCCGGAAGACTTTGTTGTGAAACACATCAGGAGCTTTGGAGAACCTAAATCTGATATCAACCGATTACGAACAAAGGCATTCTACGAATCTTTAGATTTCGCTGAATCAGTTAATTTGGAAGAGAGAATTTTGTCTTTGACTCTTCCGACAGGTCTCGGAAAAACTTACACAGGCATAGCAATTGCGCAGAAACTCAGGGATCGTATCTCGGAAGACGAGGGGCACATTCCGAGAATCATCTACTGCCTTCCTTTTACATCAATAATCGATCAGAATCACAAAGAAATCTCTGACCTATTGCAATCCCCTCACAGTACTCAGCTCATAAAGCACCACCATCTTGGAGACACACTCTACAGCCTGGGCGATGATGAAGAATCTGATTATCTCAAATCAGAGCTTCTTATCGAGGGTTGGAATTCGGAGATTGTAGTGACAACATTTGTTCAGTTGTTTTTCACACTTGCAGGATTTCGAAATCGCCCTCTACGACGGATGCATAATATCGCAGGGGCAATCGTAATCCTTGACGAAGTTCAAGCCATACCTCTAAAATACTGGCACTTGTTCAACCAATTAGCAAAGTCATTTTCAGATGTATTGGGTACACGATTCATCTTGGTCACAGCCACACAACCATGTATCTTTGATAACCCGACTGAAGTAGTTCCTCATCCTGACCAGTACTTTTCATTAACCTCTCGCGTAGATTTTAACATTCAATTGGAACAGCTTCCTTTTGAGGACTTCAAATCCACTCTACTAGCAACACTTGAAGAAACATCGGACCCTGACCTGTTGGTCATCCTCAATACAAAAAGGGCGGCTGAGAGTCTATACAACTCCATCAAGGAAGAAAATCCTGAGAGCCAGCTTGAATTCCTTAGCACATCAGTAATACCAAACGAACGATTGAAACGGATAGAGAAACTACGAAAGAAAGAAACATCCAATCGGATTGTAGTAAGCACTCAGGTTGTAGAAGCGGGAGTTGACATCGACTTTACTGAGGTATATCGGGATTTTGCGCCTCTAGACTCAATAGTACAAGCTGCGGGAAGATGTAATCGACATATGTCCGATAAGAGAGGATTATTCTCTGTAAGACACCTTGTTGATGACCAAACGCAAGGACCGAAGAGACCATTTTCAAGATACATCTATGACTCGATGCTGCTTGATGCCACTCGGTTTATACTTGAACGCTACGAAAAAATCAATGACACTGACCTCCACCGGATAACACGCGATTATTTTGAAGAGATCGTACAGCGCCATTCAGCCAAAAACAGTAGGGACATCCTTAGTCAGATGGCAAAATTGGACTACAGATCACTATCAGATGTCAAACTCATTGAAGACAAAGGATTCATGATGACAGACATCTTTGTGGAGTATAATTCTGACGCCAGTAACGTGCTGAAGAAATATGAAGCGGTAATAGACTCGAAACTCGGTCGATTCCAGAAAAAAGCAGAATTCCTGAAGATACGTCAGGACCTGATGAAATACATAATATCTGTCTATACGAAAGACCTCGGTGCTTTCCAAACTGTAGGCTCTCTTGCTTTCATACCAAATTACGACCTCGAGCGGAAATATGACCTTGAAACCGGTTTCAAATCATCTCGCGATAATGCTCTTATCCTATGAGGGAAAACAATGCGAATAACAGGCGTGATGGTTCAATATTATATCTCCTGTCATAGAGAACTCTGGTTCTACGCTCATGGAATCAATATGAACTATGAAGACAGTAATATTGAGATTGGTCGCCTGATTCATGAAACTACCTTCAAGCGAGAAAAGAAGAATATCATAATTGACGATACCATAGCTATAGATTTTGCCACTTCAAAAGATGGAGTAATTGTTTTTGAAATCAAGAAATCAAGCAAATTACCGGAGCCAGCTAAGTATCAAACACTCTATTACCTTTATTATCTCAAAGAGATGGGAATAGATGCAAAGGGTGTTCTGGTCTATCCAAAAGAGAGGAAACGAGAGGCAATTGAATTAACTGAAGAGAATCAGCAAGAGATGAAAGAAATCCTTCAAAAAATTGAAGAGATTGTGAAC
>JARGGA010000252.1 GCA_029210805.1 Candidatus Thorarchaeota archaeon | reverse complement strand
AAGCAGAGAATCCTCTATCATTAGGTCTCACTGCGTCACCAGGGCATCAGTCAGAACATATCAAGACTGTTTCAGGAAATCTTCGTTTGAACCGAGTGGAAGTTCGCACAGAACAGAGTCCAGACGTTCGGAAGTACATAGTGTCAGTGGAGAATGATATTCGATACATAACACTACCATCAGAGATTGAGGTCCTCCGTGATATGTTGTACTCACTTCTTGAAGACTATGTTTCACCGATTGCTGAATATGGATATTCTCTACCTAATAGTAGAAGACTGAGTAGGAAGGAGATATTGAAGACGCAAGGTTTAGTTCGCAAAGAGATTGGATCATATACCAATCCGCCTCCCAAACTCTTCTACTTAATTAGAAACCTAACTGCAGCTTTGAGAATAGTGCATTTGATTGAGTTTGTGGGGACTCAAGGGCTTGCACCTACATACAGATACATTCAGGGAATGTATGAAGAGATACGAAATAAGAAGAGTTCGAAGGGTGTAAAGGATCTCATTTCCAGATCAGAGTTTACACAATTTGAGAATCTACTTCATGCCCTCGTTACAAAGGGATATCGTCATCCAAAGGCGGACGCATTAGTTGAACTAATTGGAGAACAATTGTCCGTAGATCTAGACTCAAGAATTCTTGTGTTCACCAGATTTAGAGATACTGCTGCCGAGGTTGCAGAAACTCTTGAAGAAATGGAAGACGTCCGAATCAGTCGGTTTGTTGGGCAGAGTTCCAAGGGGAAGGATAAGGGATTCAGCCAGAAGAAACAAATCGAGGTGCTTGATGGTTTCCGAAACAATGAGTTCAATGTCCTTGTAGCCACACAGGTCGGCGAAGAAGGACTGGATATACCGGAATGTAATCTTGTTGTGTTCTATGATTGCGTGCCATCAGTTGTACCATACATACAACGGAAAGGACGTACAGGCCGTCATACACCTGGGAAAGTTGTGATTTTTGTTGCCAAGGGAACTCACGATGAGTTCTACTTTTGGAGTGTGGCTAATAAACTAAAAAGGATGCCGTCTGCATTGAAAGAAGTTGAGGAAGAATCCGATAACAAGCAAACTAGTTTAGACGAGTTCGTAAAAGAAGGTGATGTTGGGCCGGAGGCATCAGAGGAAACCACGTTCACACGACTGGCATCTGTTGATAAAGTCAAGATGATAGTTGATTCACGTGAACTTCCCACAGCTGTTGCAAGGGAACTTACACGCCTTGATGTCGTGATTTCTGGTGAAAGCCTTGAGATTGGTGACTATATTGCCTCAGAGGAAGTTGGTGTAGAACGAAAAGAATCAGGAGACTTCATTCAGTCGCTCATTGATGGTCGACTATTTGTTCAGCTTAGTGCCCTTCGTTCAGCATATCGTCGACCAGTTCTAATTATAGAAGGAGAACAGATCATTGGTCTGCGAGCAGTCAATCCTGCATCAATCTACGGTGCCCTTGCAGCAATCGCAATCAGAATTCAGATTCCAATAATATGGACACGTAATGCAGAAGAAACCGCCAACATGCTTTATCGTCTTGCACATATGGAGCAGATTGGTTCCAAGAAACCTCTCAGAACCCGTTCAGGAGAATCAAGAGGTACTGATGCAGAAACGCTTGAGTACATACTCTCAGGATTCCCAGGAGTTGATACTGTAACATCACGAAGTATTCTTGCAGAATTTGGAACCCTTGAGGGAGTCTTCTCAGCCGAACTGAAGGACCTACAAAAAGTGAAAGGTGTGGGTCCAAAGATTGCTGGAAGAATCAGAAGGTTACTTACGACTAAGTATACAAGTGCTTCAAACTAACTTAGAGGACTCAGAACACTTCTGGGTTCTTGCCCTTACCACGACGATAGGCATCTCGTAGGATGTCATTGATTCGTCGGTTAACTTCCCAGTAGTCTTCATAGTCTTTCTCATCAAGTCTGACTACACTGAGAATCCTTCGGAACATGACGTAGAGTTCTGGGTCTAGTTCACACGCTGCTCGAAGGGTTTCTTTGGCGCGTTCTAGACCACGCAACATAATCTCGCTTCGTTTACTGAAATCTGAGTTCACGATGGCCATTTCTTTATCATCTTTGAGTATCAGGCCAAGCTGTTTCATCACATTGACTAGGTCCAGTGTACGATCTAAATCTTCAGATGCTCTCTCTGGTAATAATTCCATGTCGCCGGTCGCAATGAACACGTTCTCTGCAGTAGCTCTCCAGAGTTTCTGCATGATGTGGCTATCCCCATTTCCTGTTGGTTCATAACCATCCTGTTCAATCAATCCACACTTCTCAAGCTCTTTGAGGTGATAGCGGACTGTCTGCGGCTTTACTTCTTTCTTGGCAACTGGATCGGAGAGAAATTCAGCAAGTTCCGTTGTTGACATTCGACGGGCTCTGAGGGCATGCAGGATCTGTCGGCGGTTCTCGTCGTTCAATGCTTTTACTGCATCAATCGCTTCAGAACCAGTTAGGACCTTCACTGTATCGAGGTTCCTCATTCCTTGCATCGCTTTTCCTCCTTCGCCTTTAATTTGTTATTTCGCTAGAAGTCAAAGACACCTAATAGCCGCACTGGCTATTAGTGTCGATTTCATATTTCAGTTCTTTTCGTTAGTGTGCTATTACGCTGGGACGTATATCAATCGATTGGTTCAGGATATCGTTAAACAATTCGTTCTTTGTTGCCACTGGTTGTCCAATGACGAACCGCAGGGGGTCATCACTGCCAAAGGCGAACACTAGTGGTCCTCCTCTAGCAGTCGGATGAGAGGGGCTTGCAGTCCCCGTGGGTTCCTAGATTCTTTTCGAATTTTGTGGAACATGCCTTTTTCCATTCCTATGATCACCAAGTATGTGTTGGTCATTTTGGGATTTAAGCATTGAAGGGACAGGTATGTTCAAGGTTAAGTGAAAAGAATGGATAAAAGCTGCTTCCGAGGGGATTGGTAATAAGGGGCTTATAGACCAGTGGTATCTTTCAGGTGCTTGAAGATTAATTCTGCTCTCTCCTTTTTACTCAATTCAGTCTTAGTCCCCTCTACTATTTTCAACTGTATCTTAATAACACCATCCTCAATCTTTACAGTCTTGGGAAGAGAGGCCTTAAAGAAAAGAGGACCATATAGTGTCCTTGATTTAGCCTCAATATACTTGGTCCGATAGTGAATCTCAATCGTCTTCGCACGCCAATTCCAGAGGAATTCTAGGCCCTCGATTTTGTCGTAGTCTATGAAGTCAAAGTGTTCCAAGAAAGGTTTGCTATGCATGTCCTCATAATAGATCCTTTTCAGTATATCATCACCCATATCCACTTCACGGAAAACACCATGACTGATAGCTCTATTATTCGTGAGCGTAAGGAATCCCTCCCTACGACTCAATTCATTTTCGAACTGAACAAACACTCCATCAGACATTACAGGATACTCGTCTATAGAAATAATCCCTCTCCGTTTCAAGATACTCATAAAATAGAATGAAGGATGGTAGAGATTGTGGAAAGAGCGAGAGGTGTTTTCAGATATTATCCTTTCCATACGTTGTTCATTCGCAAGCCCGAGGAGATTGGATGTGAAATATGCTATACCAAAACGAACTCCAAGCAGTCGTTCGTCTATCGCGTCGCATTGTTCTTCGGTCAATTTGATACCCTCCTGAGGAATCCTCTCCATAAGGGTTGGATATTCCCTATAACACCTTTTGCGGTCACCCTCTTGGATAATCTCAATTATGGTATCGTAAAGCTGTTTTGATGACATCATGATATATCACTCCAAATTGGTCCATCTGTATTTCAATATCTGTTATTCTCCAGGAAGCATTGGAACCGGACTCCCGGCTCCTAGAATCCCTGTGACCACAGCCTCCTGATACAGTGCACTTTCAAAGAGCCATCGAAGTTGGACGGTTTCGACGATACTGGTTTCCGAGCTAGTAAACCTATTTTTCAATGCGGACCATAACCTGCTTCCGAGTTTGGTAATGGGAGTCCATTCATGTATAGCTGTCCCACTCAAGAATCCTCCGAAATCATTGGAAATTGTCCTCAAACCAACTGTATGTAGAATTGACATGCTGAGCATCAACCCATTCACAAATAGACCTCCCATCAAACTGGTGGAACCGAGGGCCGAGGCTCCGAGAAGGAACACTGTCCCGAAAGCAAAGTGCTTCAGTTGGCTGAGAATAGTTCTAAGGAGTAGATTGTATTGTTCGGACCTCACCACCAAGTAAGATAGAGCTTCTATACTCGACAATGACGATACCCAACCTGTCTTTACCTCCATGTATTCTCTGAGTAAGAGTTTTAGGACTGTCTTGATATCCATCCTAGACAGTCGGCTTACGGACATAGCGGTATTTCCAAGAAATGCTAGTTCCGCTTCATCCAGTCCTGTCACCATTTGCTTAGCAGTGAGTTTCATCCCTGAGAATCCGGACAGGAGGCCACCCAATGCCATGAATGTTAGCTGCGTCAGTATGATATTCACTATGCTGCTGCTTGTAAACTGGAAGAAGCTGAACCCTTCTTGGTCTATGAAGGATGTATCTTGACCGGATAGGTAGGTACCAAGACGAAGACCGGAGGATAGGACTTTATCTAAGACAGATATACCTAAGATTGAACCCCAGATCATATCCGCTCCGAACACCATTGCTGGCACGCCAGCCAATGCCCCGAGGCCTGTTCCACAAGCGGCAGCCCCAGAGAGCATGAACGCAGCTCCAACAATGATTTGCACAGGTTTGAGAAGAATATTTGTCATCTCCACCTCCTGCCAGAGCAGCGCGTGCTGGAACGCATAGTCTTGGTCCACCTTCACTTGAAGGAACTCATAGTCATAATAGACAATATTCTGTAGCAGAGACGCAACATCACCTGCTGGTAGAGAAGTCGGGTTAGTCTTGTAGATAGTTGTCACAAGCATTGGTACATTGCCAACAGGGTCAGCAGCTGAGCCATCGTAGAGCATGGTGTTGGACCTAGTCTTTTCTGCACCTAGACTGCGCATCTCGATACTCTCATCTAGACTGTCGTATGACTTGAAGTCTTCATTATAGATCTGGTCCAAATCGAACCGGATTGTTGTACTCGATTGAGCATCAATAGAAACATTCTTCCAGATGGAAGTGTCACCCATGACAAGACGAGCCTCGACGTAATATGGCCCCTGAGCAAGGT
>JARGGA010000251.1 GCA_029210805.1 Candidatus Thorarchaeota archaeon | reverse complement strand
TGACTGCGGCACGACTCTCTCGGAACTGGCATCTCCTCCATCATATCAATGAGTGTATAGACACTTCCTCACGTCCAACTGAGGTGGTATGGTTGGATCTTATGGGGGACTACAAGACTGATGAGCTGCTTGAGAAACGCTTTGGTCTTGAGAGCCTACACAGAGAGGGAATGGTACCTCAGGAAATGTATCGTAACCTCACCAATACTCTCTGGTCAACAAGGTTCTTGGATCTTAGTCATAACATCAACGAGGTCCTCAAAGAGGGAAGTGCCGCATTCGACAAACTGTGCTTCAACGTTTCTGCGTTTCTCCCTCGGAGAGCTGCCTGTGATACTGAGAACATAGGTTTCCTTCAAAAAGCCATCTAATCAATGTCTAGGATTGTCATGGTTTCCTATAGCTGCTGTCAACCCAAGAGATTCAACCTTGATGGTTTGATTGCCGTCAATTGTATCGGTCTATGAAAGGAACAACCTCTAAGCCGTAGTATATCTTCCGAATCATTTGAGAGTGGTACTAGATTTGACTTCAATCATTCTATATTGCTGAATATAGTACATTGCAATCACAGATAGCATTGCAAAAACAACTATTATCAAGAAGATGTTGACAGCCGGAGACCCCAATTGCAGAAGCCCTGATTCGGGATAAGTTCCGTCCACAGGAATACCCGTATAGAATGGATTGCCTTGTGCTGAAACATACATCCCATGAAAGAATCTCTCAGTAAGATCCTTTACACCTTGTCCTAGAATTTTCACTAAACCACCACAATAGATTGTATGTATTAAAAACTATAACAATCTAATCATTGAATGGATTGTTCGAATAATAGAACAATGATTTCAGCTACTGTGCAGCCCGCTTACAGTTGGCATTGGTTTCTTGTTTAGATACGTGTAGGACCCAATAATCAGCAAAACCACTACTAGAGCGATAATTGCCATTAGAGAGTATGGCCCGAGTATAGCAAGTAGCGGGTTCGCACCATCTGCAGGAGGGCCTGTATAGAATGGATTACCTTGTGCTGAAACATACATCCCATGAAAGAATCTCTCTGAAGTATCAACGAAACTTTGCCCGATAATATTCATTCTGCCACCAGACAGTAACTGCGAAAATTAGCATATGAATTTGTATGTGAATCTTGGAACACAACTTCAGAAGTACTCAGCTCTAGTTGTCGAAACCTCTTCACCTGCCGCAAGTAGCCAAAATACCTCAATAATGCCTTCACGTAGGGATTCGCATCCTGTTCCCACAGCACGAAGGTCTCCAGTATTCTCATAGGTTTCTCCTCGACAACCCGCCAAACACCAGTACTTCACAGGGCATTGTGAGCAGGTGTCATTGATTTGATCGACATGATATGTGGAGCGAAGGTGATTCAATGTAGTGGAGTCTAACCATATTTCTTTGAAAGATTGCTTCGCGATGTTGCCACAAGAGAATTCGGGTTTGGCGTGATTGGGGCAGGGGTAAACCTGACCATCTGCATCAATCAGGACTGTTTTTAGGCCTGCTCCACAGTATGCGCGTTTGTTTGACCGGGCACATAGATATTTCATTACTGAAAAGTGATCACGCATAACATACTTTCTTGCCTCGGGATAATCAGTAAGCAGTTTATGAATTGATTTTACAAGAACAGCACTTGGAACCGGCTCGATTCCTTCTTTCAACGCTCGTCCCATTCGTCGCATCTCAATAAACCGGATTTCATTGACTTTGAGATCACGACCTAGAATATAGAATGCAGGAATATCATGCAGATTGTTTTTTGTCACAACCATTGAAATGAGAGAATATGTTTCGTTAGCAACGAGTGTTCTTACACCCTTCAACGCACGGTCAAAACATCCATTCCCTCGAATTGGGTCATTCAGCTCAGATGTAGAGCCTTCAAGAGAAACTTGAACAGCGAGTTTGAGTTCTTTGGCTTTTTGCGCAAAAGCATCATCTATGAGAAGACCATTAGTTGATACAATCACTTCTGCTTCGAGCTCTAGGCCTAATAGAGCAATCTCGAGGGTTTTATCCTTCTCAAGGAGTGGTTCTCCTCCTAAAACTGCAAAGTTTAGATTCGAGGAGATATTTGATGATCCATCCTGCAAGAATCGTTTCAAATCGGCAATCTTGAGCGTGCTTGAGATTGTATTGCTATCCGGAACAAAACAGTGTGTGCATCTCAAATTGCAGCTTCTTGTCACATTGACTGTAACGTTTTCCAGATGGGGTTCAGTAGGTGGATGTTGATGATTCACTCCCGGATAAATGAGTCCTGACTTAGCCAGTGATTTCAGTAATGCTTTAACTTCATGACTACTCGGACCTTTCGACTGGGATTGCTGAATGGCAGAAGCAATATTCTGAATACTCCGAGTGCCATCTGAAAGACTTATTGTATCAAGAACCTCTCTATCAGCAACCATCCAGTGAGGCGTATCTTTCCATATCATAAGATAGAGATTTTCTCTTTTCTCAACATAGTCAGGTTGAAGGACAACTGGAAATGTTGGTGATTCCATACATGACTCCCTACCAGATGACGAGTATAGGGCATACACCAATATTAGCATTCTCAAAATGAATTATGTTACAATGAAAATACGAGGGGATGTCTTCAATTTCATTCTGAACTGCCTGACAAATCTAATGACAAATGTTCAAATCAAGTCATTCAATGAGTAGAATAAATACCAAATTCGTATCAATTTGGAATGAGGTTTTGAAATGGAGTCGTACAGAAAAGACATGCAACGAATAATAATTGCAGCAATCCTGCTAGCGGTCATAGTGGCATCAAGTATTTTGGTCGCGGCTTACTTTTCTGGACAGTCAGGAGATTCACCTGAGGATGGAACTCTCGAATTCATCACTACTCTTCCTACAGCCCCTCTTACACTCATTGTTGAAAGTGGCTCCCAAGGAACACAGATTGTGGGAAATCTCGAATTTGGTTTTGTCGATACTTCATCAGGAATTGCAGTTGGAGTGACAGAAGATTGGCTTCAAATCCATAATGGGTTCAATAAAACAGACGCTGTTGGTTTGGGTATTCAAGAACAGCGATCTTATGCATTCATGTACCTGGATGGCGAACGGTCTTTCGATTATTGGAGCAATAGAACTCCTTCTGATTCGATAACAATAGAGGATGAAGTGGCTTGGAGCCCGGGTAGTAGAAGCAGCATGTATACAGGCGACATCAGAAATGAAGATTTGTCACATCTCACCATAGCAGGATATGTTATAGAATTTGATCATCTGAGTGTGGTCTTCAAAGACGGTTCAAACGTTGTGTGTATACCAGCTAATCTTTCCCTAGGAGTCAATTTTACCTTAATCGATGAAGAATGGCAAATTGATTACATACTAGAAGCAAGTAGTCCTGAGAATGTGGTATTTGGCTCAGACTCTGTGACTATCTCTCTTGATTATGAGATTCCAGATAGTGATGACGACAATATAGAATATGTTAGCGATGAATTTGCAGCGATACCTGATACAAGCGAGTTAGTGATCACTTTTGTAGCCATACCGTTGGGTATTGGAATAGTACTTGTGGGTTATATCCTGTTCATGGTTAAGCGGAGATAGCAGTCAGTATCAATGATGGTTAAAAGAACAGGTGGTTCTAATGAACAGCGAATACAATGAGGAGCAAATGAGGGATCTTTTGAAGGGCAAGACCATGAGAGTCTATGCATATTTGCTGACAAAGGATACGGTGCGACTCAGGGATATTCAGTATACGTTGAATTTCTCAAGCCCGAGTCTCGTGCTTCACCATCTCAATAAACTCATTGATGCAGACTTGGTGGTAAAGGATGCTTTTGGAGATTATGCGGTGAAGAAGGATGTTCGCGTCGGGTCGCTCACACTCTTTGTCAAACTCGGTAGCCATTTCTTACCTAGGTTTCTCTTTCAAGCGACTTTGCTAGTTTGTATCTTGATTCCCTATATGGTGTTCTTCATGTCAATGCCACCTGATGCGAAAGATGTGCTGTTCCTCTTCGTTGTCATTACCACTGTATGTCTACTAATCTATGAAGGTTACAAGATGTGGTTCCTCAAACCGATGTGATAATTCGAATCATGACACTGGAATATTGATTGTTACAAGAAAGAGCGGTTCTTCAGATGTGTTCTTGTAGGAATGGAGTGTGCCAGCCGGAACCTCAACAATGGTTCCTGGTCGAATGATATATTCATCTGATCCAACCCGACCTATGCCTGTTCCTGAGATAAAATAGAAGATATGGTGATATCCATCTTGATGCATTGAGAATTCTCCATCATATCCTACTTTGGTAATCACAACTTTAGTCGAGGTTAGACCTTCAGGTATCAGGGAGTGACCTGAAATATTCTTTGTGAGGTCTTTTCGTATTTCATTCATGCTAATCTCGTTCATATTGTAGATTCCAATTTCTTTCATGGTATCACATCAATAGTTGCTTACTGCTATCGGTTGAATCTTTTTTTCATCCGTTCATATATTTCAGGAATCGTCAGTAGTAGTGCCAAGAATGCAAAGGCAATGATCTTGCTCGTATCTGTCTGAAGAAACAGACTCAAATGGCCCACAAGAAGAATCGTGAAGATTACCACTCCAAGAATATCATCTATTGTTCGGTTGCCTTTGTCTTCTGCATAGTTGTTATCACCTTTCGTTTCGAAAAGACGTCCTCCGTTCTCGTCTTCGTAAATTGCTACAGCTCTATGAACTATCGGAGTTCCGGGATGCCAATCAGCCCGAAATACAATGATATCATCTATTGCTATCTGATCCTCAGAGCGTTTCTGAATTGCCAGAAGGTCTCCTCGATAGAGTGTTTGCTCCATTGAACCACTAGTAACGACAACAAGGGGAGTTGAGCTTCCCATTGCTAGTGCGAATATAGTATATCCGGAGAGAGTAACAAAAAGTACAATGGCTAGAGAAACGGCCAATCTCCAAGGTTCCGACCTTTCATTCCATCTCAGGATTTCTTTGAATCTCACACAAACGCCCCTGAAAATAGAACACGGATATTATGATATGAATTCTTCTTTCAGAGTTCCATTGAAGAATTACCAAGGAAACTACTTGCGTATGCGGATTATTAGGTGCGAATTGTATATGTGGTAGTGTGCAATACCGCATACTAAGGGTTGCCAACAGCTGCAAGAAACCTATACAAAGTTGGACTTCCCTTTAATG
>JARGGA010000250.1 GCA_029210805.1 Candidatus Thorarchaeota archaeon | reverse complement strand
ACTGATCACATGTTCATCATGGAATACTCCGATGGTGAATGGAAGAATGCAAGGATTGAGGCCTTTAGGCCCTTGGAGATTAGTCCCGCCGCACTTGTGCTTCATTATGGGCAAGGCATCTTCGAGGGGATGAAAGCCTACCGTACAGGCGATAATATCTACATGTTTCGCCCTGAGAATAACCTGAACAGGATGAATGTTTCTGCGGAAAGGATGGTGATGCCATCCATAGATACGGAATTCGTTCTCAAGGCTATGTCTGATTTATTGCGTATTGAAGAGAATTGGATTCCTACTCAAGATGGCACATCTCTCTACATCCGACCGACAATGATTGCCACTGAAGCAAAGCTGGGTGTTCGACCATCAAATGAATATCTCTTCTATATCATACTAAGTCCAGTGGGTCCATATTTCAAAGAAGGATTTGCACCAGTAGGCATCTATGTGGCTGATGAAAATGTACGCGCAGCAGAAGGCGGAACAGGTGCCGCAAAAACAATGGGCAATTATGCTGCTAGCCTATTTGCAGGCACACGCGCAAAGAGCGCAGGGTATTCTCAGGTACTATGGTTGGATGCAAAGGAGAGAAAGTATCTTGAGGAAGTTGGAACGATGAATATCTTTCTTGTATTAGAAGATGAAATTGTAACTCCTCCCTTAAGTGGGACTATCCTATCAGGAATTACTCGATTATCAGTCCTTCATCTTCTGAATGATTGGAATCTCTCAGTAGTAGAACGACCGATATCCATTGATGAGGTTCTTGATGGTTTGTCATCAGGTAAAATAAAGGAAATCTTTGGATGTGGAACTGCCGCAATAATAGCTCCAGTAGGATCGCTATACTACGCTGGGGAAAGCCATACTGTGAACTCAGGCGGTATAGGAAAACTTACTCAGCGTCTTTTTGATGAAATAACAGGCATCCAGTGTGGCCAGATTACTGACAAGTTTGGATGGGTATATGAAGTCAAATGACTCGCCCACGTTGACTAAAGGGAATCGTCCAAAGATTCCTTTTCGGCATCTGACATGGGTGGTGAGTCTTCTTCTAGTGAGTCCCAAGCTGGTGGAGGATCAAGATATGCCTCTGAAGGAATTGAGTCTTCTTCAGGAGGTGCTGGGGGTCTATCTGAGGGTGTTGATTCTTGAAGAAGTTCCTCAATTTCTGATTCCTCTTCTTCTTCTTCCTCATCGTCCTCCTCCGGTAATTGTAAAGTAGCGACGAGCTTACCTTGCTCAATCTTCTCCAAAAGAAGTCTAAATAATCTCTCTACAACAGCGCTCTTGCCTTTTGCTTCGAACTCGATATTTCCAATCTCAAATTCAACTTCGCAAAAATCAGCTTTTGCTTTCTTGGATTTCGTATCAATTGATTCCGGTTCTTCACTCATGCGAGTTACCCATGTATCCCAAGAAATAGAAACCTAATAAAGGCTACAGAAAGGCTCGTGCCAAACCTTTTAGTGTGGATATGAATGAAGGAATACCCCCGAGGTGTTCAAGTGACATTTCAGCTATCAGTTGATTATACCAAATGTACTGGCTGTCGAATCTGTGAACTTGCGTGTTCGGCTCGACATGAGAAAAAATTCCAGCCTAGTTTGGCTCGACTGAAGATTGTGAAGTATGATGATCTGGGGATTGACATACCCAATGTTTGTGGACCTTGCGAAGAGGCACCTTGCGTGGACATTTGCCCTGTCTATGCAATGCGGAGAGACCCTGTTACAAAGATGACCTATATTGACAACGACAAATGTATCCTATGCAAATCCTGTGTGGGAGTGTGTGTGAACGGAGTCATTCTTCTTGACCCTATCAAGATGAGGATCATAAAGTGTGATCATTGTGGTGGAGATCCCGAGTGTGCGAAAGCATGCCCAACTGGTGCAATTCAATACGGGCCAGTGGCCAAACTCACTACCGTTGATCGTCATAGTAAACTGACAACATACTTGAAAGAAATAAAACGAACTGCAAGCGCTGAGACTGCAGGTGGGGATACCTGAATTGGTGCACGGAGGTTACACCGGTAAGATTTTGCGAATTCGTCTTAATGAAGGCGATTTCAAAATCGACCCTTTGCCAACTGATTGGATTCGTGACTATATAGGTGGCGATGGTTTCGCGGCACGACTTCTATATGATGAGGTTCCCGCAGGAACGGACCCTCTTAGTGAACAGAATAAACTCATGATTGCAACGGGTCCAATCACCGGAACACTTTGGCCCATGAGCGGAAGGACCGTGTTGGTGTCTAAGGCAGCTCAAACAGGTATTTGGGGTGAAAGCCATGTGGGAGGTTTTCTAGGGGCCGAGCTGAAGTACGCTGGGTACGATATGCTAGTTATTGAAGGTAAATCTGAGAAGCCTGTATATATTTCGATAAATGATTCCGACCTTGAACTTGTTGATGCAAAAGAACTCTGGGGTCTTCGTACTGATGAAGCAACTGCTAAGATTCAACATGACCATAAAGATACCGCTATTCAAATCGGTGCAATAGGACCTGCTGGAGAAAGGCTGGTCAAATTCTCATCAGTTATTGTAAACAATGCACGTGCAGCCGGCCGAACTGGAATGGGTGCTGTCTTAGGTTCAAAGAATGTTAAGGCTGTTGCAATTCGAGGACATGGTGCCGTTGAAGTGGCCGATCATGATGGCTTTGTCCAGTTGGCGATGAAAGCACACATGCGTGTCCGTGAAAATCCACAAGCACGAGAGATGGGCAAATGGGGAACATGGATACTTACTGCAGTTAAACAGGAAATTGGTGAACTGCCAACATACAACCATCGAACTGGAGTCTTTTCAGGATGGGAACAACTTAGTGGAGAACACATTCGTCCTAGATACACCATAAGTGACCGAGCCTGTTTTGGATGTAGTTTGGGCTGCAAGAAGATGAATTACATTCCAACCGGTCCTTATGCTGGAACCCTTGAGGAAGGTCCAGAATATGAAGGGTTGATGGCATTTGGCAGTCTTCTTGGAATTGATGATTATGCAACTACTCTGAAAGCCAACCAAATTTGCAATAAATATGGGATTGATATTATTTCAGTAGGCGCAACCATTGCTTTTGCCTATGAAGCATTTGAGAAAGGTGCGATAGACACGACTGATACCGGCGGAATGGTTCTGGAATGGGGGAATCGTGAGCAAGCAATCCAATTGCTCGAGATGATTGTTCGCCGTGAAGGATTCGGCGATATTCTTGCAGAAGGTGCTGCGAAAGCTGCCAAGAAACTTGGGAAGGGGTCAGAAGAGTTTGCCATTCATGTAAAGGGTCTTGAGGTTTCAGGCCAAGATGGCCGAACTCATAGGAGTATAGGTCTCTCACATGCAACTAGTGCACGAGGGGCAGATCACCTTAGGTCTCTTGTTGTTGTCGATCAACTGGGTTATGAAAAAGTTGCAACTGAACGATGGGGTGCAGATAAACTCCCAGAGATTCTTAATCCATACGTTGAGAAATACAAAGCAACTGCAGTTCATGAATCAGAAAATGCCTATAGCATCAGGGATACCCTCATTGTATGTTGGTATTCAGTGTCGTGGCCACCAATTTTCTGGATGGATGATTTTGCTGAGATGCTTCCCTTGGCAACCGGTGAAAAAGCGCTCGGGAGTGTGGAAAAGCTAACAGAGATTGCAGAACGCCAAATAACCCTCAAACGACTCTATAATGCGCGAGAAGGGATAACTCGAGCTGATGATAAGCTTCCAAAGAGGTTCACCAAAGAACCCATGCCCGAGGGACCTGGTAAGGGACAACTTGTAGATTTGGAGCCTATGCTTGATGACTACTACAAACTTAGGGGATGGGACCGAGCAACAGGATTGCCCACAAAGGAAACTATCCGAAAGCTTTCCCTAGAATGGACTAATACCTAAAATGTGTCTGATCTTCTCCGGACTCACCAGATTCGCTGCCAAATCTGAAAATACTATCGTGGAATCGATATGTAGAGAATATCTTCATACCCGAGGATTCCGAAACCAGACGGATTCTCGAGTTTCACATAGCCCTCAAACGTATCGCTGACACGAACATTGGGTATCTTTGCAAGTGTGTCTTTTTGCATGTAACGCAAGTAAACAGTGAAGACCTGTTGAGTCTGTTTTAGTTCTGCGAAAATGGCTTGCCAATTCGGCATTTGGGATTTCCTCCTATGCTGACATGTGACCAACGAGAGGACATTTAATACTTGCCCATCAGGTAAGTATGTACTCTATACAAGGTCTGAGTATTTTCGAGGTATGAGTCCAAGGTTTTCAAAGACTCCCTCCAAAGTGGCGATTACATCTTTGCTTCTCTTATACAGGAAAAGGTGCGACTTGCATGAGGTCCTACAATCTCCTGCGCCAAAACCAATTGGACCCCATTGAAATAAATCGGATTCACCCAAGTAAGCAGCTATTACACACTCGCAATTTTCATCTGTACCCGCCCAAATAGCCTCGATAAGCTCCACATCTGCAATAAGCAAGTGGTCGATATGCCAGTGTATTTTCTTATCCTTCCTAAAGTGTCTTTGAAGCCTATTCTTGAGGTTAGTGGAACCCGTGCCTTGTGCTGAACCGACATAGATCCAGTATCCTTTCTTAAAGTAGATTGGCCCTCTTGCACCAATTGGTATCTCTTGGTCCTTCTTATTCGAGATTATTAGACTATATACCCCTTTCATGTCATGAATTCTTGGTGTCGGAATTGTCATAAGGGCTTTGGAGAATATTCTGATTGACAATGCACGCTAGCGAGGTTGTTCCGGGAGTCTACATTGCGAAGGGAAAGTTTGCAGATGAATTCGGTTTCATATCAAGCTATATTATTGTGGATAATGAGGCCGCAATTATAATTGACTCAGGGACTGCAGGAGATCCCGGGAAGGAAATTCTTGATTATATCAAAACGTTAGGTCTCAATCCAAAGAGCGACATCACTGCGATTTTGTGCACTCATGGTCATCCTGACCATATCGGAGGAGCTGGAATTCTACGCAAGGCAACATGCGCCTCCGTAATGATTCATAAAGACGATGCAGAGATGCTGACAAATCCAACAGCCTTCATCAAGGATCGGCTTAGTCTTGATTTCGCTGGTAGGATGGCGATGAAGATTGATAGAGGCCCACTTAGAGTCAATTACCGTCCAACCAAAGTTGATAGAACACTTCGAGATGGTGATACAATTCAAGTTGGATATGGG
>JARGGA010000249.1 GCA_029210805.1 Candidatus Thorarchaeota archaeon | reverse complement strand
CGTCCAAAGTAATAAGTGAAAACGTAAGGCGCGTAGAAGTTTGGTCGACCGTCTGTTTGCTTGGGTTGAATGAAAGCAAGACCACCTCTTGCTGCAGTTTCAGTTCGGAGACCATCACTCATAAGATAGTCAACTGCTTCGTCCATTGTATTCTTTTCAGCATTGAGCATGATAGCTGCATTGATGGCAGTCATTCTATTAATGATGTAGATGGAATTGGATATGCGTGTGCGTTCATCATCATCAACAACTCCTAAGAAATCCTTAGCAGTATCAGCTGTTCCTTCGGAAATCACGCATCGGCCGGTATGCATGGGTACAACTGAAAGTTCCAAGTTGCCAGTTTCGCGAAATGCTTGTTCCCTCCATAGATTGGAAACATGATGCTCATACTCATGATAAATTACTGAGTGCAGTGTGTCGCGATTGAAAGGACGATCAATATTGAATTCATTCAGAGATTTGAATCCCTTTTGATACCAGTTATATCCACTCCATGGTTTGTTATTCACACATCGGTATTCCACACCATTATCATTTACCTCATTTCCGATATAAGAGTAAACATGCTTCTTGAACATCTCGCCCACATCAGAAGAACGGGATTGAAGGTCTTCACTAATTAGTGATTGCAGGTCTGCTCCACTTACCATTCCTTCTGTGTGAAAGAGGGCCACTTTTTCATTTACAGTTTCTCCGGGATACTTACTCATCATATCTGCAAGTTCATCAGTACGCCTACTAACCTCACGAGGATGGAACCCTCTCATAGGAATGTTGAATATGCCTTCAACAATTTCCGAGTAAAGCATTGGCTCTCCTGAGAGCCATCTGACGACAGTCCAGAATGAATCAATCTCACCGAGTATGTATTGCTGTCGCAATTCATCTTCGACCTCTTCAAAAATTAAATCATGAAGGGTTCCCAGGTCATGTAGAAGTGATGGTGCATCACGGTCCTTTCTTTGTTGAAATGCTGAAAGCTCTTCCGAACTAGTATAGGCATCTACAAGATTAGCGCCAGACAAATATGGTCCAAGAATAAATCAGACGTTTCTCTAGGCACGACTTCAGAAATGTGTCGTCCCATAAATGACTCCGGAGAACAGAGCAGAAGAGAATCATCTGCAGCGTAGTACTGAGTATAGTTGCCTTGTGCGTCGAATACGAATACTAGTTCCTGAATAGAGTCAATCAGAGTTCGATACTTTTCCTCACTCTCTTGAAGAGAGGTCATTGCCCACTTTAATTCAGTGATATCATTGAAGGTAGAATATGCCATGTACAGGCGTTTCTCTCCATTTTTGAAGAGGGCGTAGCATCAACACTCAGCTACCGGACCATATCCATTGCAGGATTATGAACACCCAAAACCACATCCCGAACAGGTTTTCCTGTTTTGAGACCTCGCATGGAGGGGAGTTGTACAAAAGGCATCACGTTTCCATGCTCATCAAGTACTGTAGGTTGTCCTTCTTGCACAGAACGATCTATCATTGAATCACGAGGGATTCCAAGAATCATCTCTGCAGCAGGATTTGCGGCAATCACTCGACCTTTGTGATTATGATAGATGACCCCAAGACTCATAGTATTGAATAAATCTTCAAATCGGAAACCGTTCTTTCGGTACGATTTCGCGGAACTTATAGTCTTGCTTTTGGTTTGCGAGGGGGTCGCATATTCGGTTTCTTGCCTATGAGAGTCATCGTGCAAGCCCCCATTCCGTCTATTGACGCCCATGTTTTTAGTTTCGAAAGGTCCCATTCCTGAGTGAGGCGCATGAGGTCGTGTTTAGTGCGAACGTGCGAGTGGGATATAAGTCACAGATGTATTTAAATTCTTTCTGTAAATACCATGGTAGAATTATCAGAAGACCTATATTTTACTTGGACTAATTCCCAAGTAGGTGATTGGGATGCAAAGGGGTATAAAATTACTAGTAGTAGCAGTTTTTATCGTATCCATACTAGCTGTGGGTTCGAATCTTGCGAAGATACAGGCGCAGTCAATATTACCTGACTCGACGAGTATCCTTGCAGAGGATAACTTACAAATTGTCGTAATAATAGATCAGGCATATTATGCAGACTATGATGAAGACGGGATGGATGATGATATCATCACAAGTTTCAGAGTATTGGTTGCGGATGGTGGTGACTACATTATAGGTGATGATAGCGGAGTTAATTATGTAATAGATATTCAAACAGAATTGATACTACCATCGGGAGATATCAAAACCTATGGTTTTCAAATCACGACTCAGAATGGCGTTGGGATTACATTAGGTTGGATTAACTATGTCACTGAATCAGGGTGGTATGACTTCACTGTTAATGCAATCTGCCTTAACATTGTCATGGACTCTAGTCAAGATTCGGTAACATTTGACCCACCAGGAGATCCCGGAGACACGCCAGTTATTGATATTGTTCTAAAACAACTTTAGAAAATATAACCAAAAACGATAGTAGGAGAGGAGTAGATTCAGAAGGATAACACGAAACTATTTGGATCTGTTAATCGCTATTCAAGAAAACCCTCTCGCAACTCTTGACTGGCTTGCAGATAGGACGAAGGTGTCAAAGCCAACCACTGCAAAGCGATTAGCAGTTCTAGAAGGTTCTCGTCCGCAGAATATATCCATTCGCGATCCAGAGCAAGGTAGAATCTTTACTGTTACACCACTCCTGAGTTATCACAATCTTGGATTCGAATATAGCGGCGCGATTGTTGAAACAAAATCACTAAAACAAACGAATAAATTAGAGAAACTAATTTCGTACCATCCATATATACGACATAGGTCAAGATGTTATGGAGCTGCAAATGGCATATTGATGCAATTCAGAAGCCCGGAAGGTTCTATGACAAAGATTCTGGAATTTCTTGACCAGCTTGTTGAAAGGAAATTGGCATCTGGATATCGAATTCTTCCATCGAATCGATCGCCGCCGGTTTATTCTTCTTTAAGTGCAAGAGATTGGGATCTATCCACGTTGACATGGGATTTTGACTGGGATGAATGGTTTGCAGCAGAAGCCACGGATATTCCAAAGAATAGTCCTAAAGGGCCCTCGGGTAATGCTCTTTCATGGTTGATGAAAAAGGACATATATCTCATGAATGAAATCATTAGAAGTGCCCGACGTAAGAATAAGGCTATTCTAGAAGCGCTAAGAAATCAAGGCATAGATTTCACGCCACAGACCTTTAGTAGAAGATACACAATGATGAAAGATACTTGTTTCATTAGGTATAGAACATTTATCGATCCCAAGGTTTTTGATGTATACAACAATGTAGTGATAACAGGGCAGGCAAGCAAAAGCTATCTGAAGAAACTTTCAGTCCGCCTGAACTCAAATCCGATACCGTTCGAGTCGTCAATGAGAATTGCGGGTAGTGAACTCTTCTGGTACGTTCGCTTACAAGGCGCACATCTTTCAAAGCTAATATCAAGAATGTCATCAGATATGGACGACTTGCGTTTCTATATTCTGGATTATAGTGAATCTTTCAGGTACTTCCTTGAACCCGAAGCCTACAATGATGATGAACACAAATGGATTCAGGATGATCAATTCATGATATATGATGTTCTAAAGAATTAGAGTTCGGTAACCCCCCGAACAGGAATATTCTATAGACAAAGCTCTTTGAAAATACAATATGGATATCTGTGAGATTCCAACCCCAGCGATAATTGTTGATCGAGTTAGGGTTCAGGAAAACATCAGGAAGATGGGAGATAAGGCAAAAACAAACAATGTTTCACTTCGACCTCATATCAAGACCCACAAATGCATTGAGATAGGAAAATTACAGAAAAGCGAAGGAGCTGAAGGTATCACTGTAGCAACCCTATCAGAAGCGAAGGTCTTTTCCGATCATGGCTTTAATGATATCACTTATGCGGTCCCATTATCCGATGACAAGATCAAAATTGCTACTGAACTAAACAGCCACATCACTCTCAATGTTATGGTGGATAATTCGCACCTTTTGCAGATACTCTCCAACAAAGC
This sequence comes from Candidatus Thorarchaeota archaeon, assembly GCA_029210805.1. Lineage (GTDB taxonomy): Archaea > Asgardarchaeota > Thorarchaeia > Thorarchaeales > Thorarchaeaceae > MP5-2226. Next base: position 1,281 of record JARGGA010000249.1, on the reverse strand, counting down.
ACAAGAAAGTCAGAAAGAAATCAATGTGCTTGTGAAGGTGGATTGTGGGTATCATCGCACTGGCATTGACCCATCAGACCAATCTTCGGTCAATCTTGTTGAAACAATTTCAGATACAAAATGGCTGAATTTCAAAGGGATTCTTACACATGCAGGTCATTCATATTCAGCGACATCCATAGCAGAGATTGAAAGTGTTACGCTTCAAGAACAAGAAGAAATGATTCAGTTTGCAGAGAAGCTACGCGAGAAGGATGCTGGTTTGTATCCTGAAGTTATCAGTATTGGTTCTACACCAACTTTGACAGTGGACAAAGATATTCCCGCAGCAATCACAGAAATACGACCGGGAAGCTATGTATATTTCGACTATACTCAAGTGAAACTAGGTTCATGCGGAATCGCAGACTGTTCATTTTCTCTTCTAGCAAGTATTGTAAGTAAGCAAAACAACAGGTTGGTTATTGATGCTGGTGCGACAGCACTCTCCAAGGATGTTGGTCCAACACATATTGAGCCTGATTGTGGTTTTGGAAAATTTTATGCGGATTACAAGTCTGCTAGACTCGATTCAGCATCTGCAATAACCGGACTCTCTCAAGAACATGGAAAGGTTGCGTTTGGTCAAGATTCATTTCTAACCGAGGTGAAACTAGACGAAAAACTGCGTATTTTGCCAAATCATTCCTGCCTAACAAACAATTTGTTCAACAAGGTGTATGTTGTGGAAGACGAGAGAGTTGTGGACATTTGGAAAATACATCAAGGACATAATTTAGATTAGATTGCTTACGATAACATTTTCGCAGTACGGACAGACTATATCATCCGTGTCTAATTTGCGATTGCAGTTGGGACACACAGTAGTAGCCTCCAGTTCTAATTCAGGTGGATTAGTAACATCAATAGGTTCCGCCGCACCCATCCTCGTATCTGATTCATGCACCTCAGCTTCCCGTACAATAAGCCAAATACCTGTGGCTAATTCTGGTAAACACAGGGAACTCCATGTAATAATCCCAGTCAGAAGAAGAGTATAGAGATCGGTTTCAGTTGCGAGAATTGCGATGTATAGGTTGTATGAAAAAATTGCTGATATTGCCACCAGGAATAGTCCCAACGATCTACGAAACCGATGATTGTCCATAATTACGCCCTCTTTCTATAGACAATCAAAGCCAATTATAGCTTGCGACAGCTCTAAATGTGATTGTGTCGCTAGAGTAAAGGCATAGTTTCGATTAATGTAGTGGTCTTACGTTAAGCGGGTAGTGACAGAAT
>JARGGA010000248.1 GCA_029210805.1 Candidatus Thorarchaeota archaeon | reverse complement strand
GTCTTCCATGATGATATAGTGTATATCGATCGAACTTGGAGTGACACCTCCTGTATTGGAATCATGTTCGGGGACATACATCCTAACTTGGCATCCTGTACCAGTGACCGATTGGACTTGTGGTATGACCGATAGTTCACCAGTATCGCCCCCGTCTGTGTAGTCATAGTACCCGAAGGCGACTACTCGTGGATTGACGTAGGTGTTGGTAAAGCTCTGCCCTGTCCAGCTGGAACCAACTGCGGACCATACTCCCCATTCCATCATGACTTCGGTAGTTGATCCACCAACGTCGGATTCTTGTAGGGTCATAACGCTGCTATCTGGTGTTGTGTCCTGTGCATTTGCAAAGTCGCTCTCTGTCCCGGTGTCGGATTGACCGTCAACATCGGATGTATTTGACTGGACTGGTGTATCAACAAAGGTGCTCTGTCCTGCTCCAAGAAGATGGAACTCCATCATGGAAACAAGCCCGCCAAAACCATCCTGTATACCAGATATCAGGACTGGCGAAGTACGCAGTTCAAGGCCTGTGACTCGTAGCCAGAGTTCATCTTCGCACGGGTCATCGTATATCATCCTCACAGTTACATCAGTGACATTGTAACCCAGTTGCATGGCCGCTAGGTCTGCCACATCTATGATGAGAGTTCGAGTGAACAGACTCGCGGGTAGCTCGACCTGTGCTTCAGTTGTGTGAGTGCCATTACTCAGAATGACACCAACGAAGGGCCTGATAGTGAGGTCACTAGTACTGTAGTCAATTAAGATGTATTGTGCGGTCTGCATGGGCATATTGACCTCATGCTTGACGCCATAGGCGAAATCCTTGGATATTCATAACTCTCACTCATCAATTCATAACAACTCCTTTTTGAAAAACGAGAAGGGCAGGAACGCGGCTGATTAGAATGAAGAAAGTGCCAACGTTCCTAACCCTCATGTTAGAATATCCCACGAGTTATTATTTATACTCCTATACAACTAGTTCGATTTAGTTTATGGGTGGAATTGTTCGAATTAGTTTTGTAGTAGCTTAAATAGAGTAAACAGAACCATGGTTTAGGCAAGTTTCTGAGGGGCGTACTCCTTTTTGGCTACGCCTTTGCCTGCTCTCTGTAGCGTGGCTTCCCTCAATTACGAAACTCAACCCTCCTACCACGATTGGCCCCGATGAGGAACTTGCCCTTTTGTCTTCTCTTTCTTGAATATAGTTACCTAGAGTTATACGGGGTCTCCGTATGAACATGGGTCATGTACTGGAGTTTTCCCGATACTGTAAAGATAGTGGATAGGGCATCATAATGCCCTAAACAAGAGAATAAGGTCTATGCAGGGACATAGACCCATTGTCTCATATCGGAGAGGCAGGGCACACGTTTGATTAATTGCTTCTTGAGAAGCTTTCGAAGAGCATATCGCACAGTTCTTGGTGCAAAGCTGACCTTGTCCAACAGCTGCTTTGGTGTAACACCATCTTTGCCGCTGGAGCGAAGGATATCAAGCACAATCATTTGTGACTTGGTAAGCTTCATGTTGTTGAGCTCTTCCTGGAGTTTTTCCTTGCTCATCATTTTGATTTACCTGCTTTAATTGTCGTTAGTAGATGGCTGCTCCTTGAGCTTGCCCCTAACCATACTATATTAGTTATCCAAAGTTGCTTATTAACTTATCGCAGTCTGGTACTGCGCCACAGTAATTAGAAACGGCGAGCATAGACCGTTGTTTGAATTAGGCAATTTCGTGGTTTTGGTCCAGCAGAAGAGCGCCAAATGATATTTCAGAAACGGACGATAGAACTAGATTAGCGTCCTGAAGGATATGCGACAGTTGATATGTGTAAATTCTATCCAACTCTGGATATCTATTGTTATTTTCAAGAATTATGGGCAGCCGACAAACTCTATAACACTGTTCACACTGAGAGCATTGACGCACCATGAAGAAAGCAGCCCTAATGGCCGCAGGCGATTCTACAAGGATGATGCCTCTCTCGGCCAATGCACCAAAACATCTCTTACCTGTGGCAGGTGAACCATTCATCTTTCACACCCTTCGGAGCCTCAAAGATGCGGGTATAGAAGAGGCACTGGTCATCTATGGCTATCGGGGAGATGTACTACGAGAAGCAATAGATGCTGTCGATTGGGGAGGAATGACCATCTCCTATGTCCAACAGAGGGAGAGAAAAGGTACGGCTCATGCAGCAGGATACGCACGCGAGTTTGCTGGAAATGACGATATTATCCTGATGAATGGCGATATCATGATGGGCACTGATGCCTTCACAACCCTCATTGATACTCACAAGAAGGGAGGATTTGGACTCACCCTGTCGGTATTCCCAGTTGAAGATCCTTCTGCATATGGTGTAGTAGCCGTTGAGGATGGTAAAGCTGTCAATCTGATTGAGAAACCAACAGCTAATCAGATGGTAAGTAACTTGGTCAATGCAGGACTCTATGCCGCAGGACAGGACCTCTGGGATGCAATCGACAGGACAGACCTATCAGAGCGAGGAGAGTATGAGATTACAGATTCCATTATGATGCTGATTAAAGAGGGGAAGGTTGGTGCCAATACAATCCCGTCTTTCTGGCTGGACATTGGTAAGCCTTGGGATCTCTTAGAAGCAAACAAACAAATTCTGAGTAATGTGGTCAAGCGTATAGAAGGCACAGTGGAAGAAGGAGCAGTCATCAAGGGTAACACCATTGTTGAACCACATGCTTTGATTAAGAGTGGGGTATATATCGAAGGCCCGGCATATATTGGCCCTGAATGCGTACTGGGGCCAAATTGCTACATTCGTCCACATACTTCTCTGGGACGAAAGGTGAAGATTGGGAATGCAGTTGAAATCAAGAACTCCATTATTATGGATAATACCAATGTAGGTCATCTTTCCTACGTCGGGGATTCTATCATCGGTAAAAATTCGAATTTTGGAGCAGGAACCATTGTCGCAAACCTCCGACATGACAATAAAGCAGTTAGAGTCACAGTAAAACGCCAGAGAATTAGCTCAGGTCGAAGAAAACTGGGAGCCATAATTGCGGATGATGTGAAGACGGGGATTGGAACGTCAATATCTCCCGGAGTGGTAATTCATCCAGGTGCAAGAACGGGAATTGGCGTTATTGTAGACCAAGACCTCCCTGCTAACACCCTATTGATAGCCAAGCAGCCAACTGAATCGTACAATCTCGAACCAACAGAATGAGGGGTATGATTTGCCGAATGAAGCCTTCCGTGAATACAATGCTGTACTGAAGGATTTCAGCAAAATCGATATCGCATTTGGATTATGCTATCCATCCACATACCGTTCTGGCATGACTGGACTGGCAATTCATCTATTCTATTCAGCTCTTAACAATAGGGATGATACTTCGTGCGAGCGATACTTCCGTTATGATACCAAATCTCCAGCCAACTCTGTAGAGTCTGGTAGACCACTGCGAGATAATCACATAGTAGGATTTTCATTGACATATGAAGAGAATATCATAGAGCTTGTCCAAATGCTGGAGAAGGGAGGAATACCTGTCGGACAATCTGAACGTACGGATGATGACCCAATCGTACTAGTTGGCGGACCCGTTGTCAGTGCCAATCCTGAGCCTTACGTGGATTTCATTGATGCATTTGTTATTGGAGAAGGTGATATTGTCATCCATAAGATTGTTGATGTCGTTGGCAATGCTGAATCTAGAAGAGATGCAATTGAGAGTTTAGCGGAGATTGAAGGCGTTTATGTACCCAGCATCCCGCAGAATAAGATTGTCAGACTGATAATGAAGGATTTTGATTCTCTGTTTCACCCAACTGCTCAAGTGGTAGCTGATGTGGAAGAAGGATCTAAACTCGAGTCAGTCTTTGGGCAATCTCTCTTAGTGGAGGTTAGCCGTGGTTGTGGCCACTCATGCAAATTCTGTCTCGTGGGACACATTTGTCGTCCCAGAAGAACTCGATCAATTTCAAAACTGAAAGCCATTATAGAGAAGGGAGTTCAGGAAACACCTGTGAAGAAAGTTTCACTTATTGCCTCATCACTTGGAGATCTTGATAACCTGGAGGAATTAGCCTCATGGGTCATTGACCAAGACCTCCAGTTATCAACACCCTCTGTGAGGGCAGATAGAGTGACTCCAAATCTACTAAAAATCATGAAGAAGGCAGGACAGAGGACTCTTACTATCGCACCAGAAACAGGTTCGTCTAGACTGAGAAAGGAAATGGGGAAAGGTCTCGATGACGAGGGGATTTTCAGTGCTGTCAGATATGCACACGAAGCAGATATCGGATCTCTGAAGACATATTTCATCATTGGATTACCCGGTGAAACAGAGGAGGACGTTCTTGCTATTGGAAAAATGGTAAAGAAGCTTGCATTGGAAACAGGAATGAGAATTACTGTAAATGTAAATCCCTTCATTCCAAAGGCGCATACAAGATGGGAGCGTGAAGCTCAACCCACACTTGAAGTTCTCAGATCTAAAATCAAAATAATACAGCAGAGTCTGCATAACGTTCCAAGGGTTAGAATTGAAACTCTTGACCCCCGAAATGCAAGAGTGCAAGCGGCGCTATCTGTTGGAGACCGATCTATTGGAAGGGTCATCAGAGTGGCTGCGAGTTATGGGGGTCTTAGTGGATGGCGAAGGGCAGAAAGAGAAACAGGTGTAAGATTCTTTGAAATTGCAAACGACTCTAGTAGAAAAAGTGAACCTCTGCCTTGGAAATCAATAGAATGACGTGTTCTTATCCGCCAGCAAATGGATTATAAGAGAAAATACGGGAATTGTATTCAGATAGACACCTGTTAATGATTGCCAAATGCAATCGGGTGATGTATCATGAGCAACGACGACGAATTTCGAAGGAATTATCCAAATCTTACCAGAGAATTGGAGTCGGGTAGCACGTTGGAACACAAAATAGACGGAGTACGCACAATGTCTGAAGAAGCCGGGGACGAAGCAGCGGGGGATGGAACATTTCTCCCAAGCGTAGTTGATTACATCAGGAGATGCGACACAGTACCTCAGGCCATGGAGATTGTCGATTATATGATCAATCGAGGCGAATTACCTGCAGGGCAAGGCAGGCAGATTAAAGCCCAGCTAAAAACAGAGGGCCTTCGTAGCTTTGGTGCCAAGAAGGAGAAAGATCACTATTTGCATCATGGTCTGGAGTAGATTTCAATCATTATAGAGATTGCATCGGTGTCATATTCCTGACATAGGTGTCATGCTAATTCTTGAAGGTGCTTCCATGATAAACCGTTCACAGTCAACAGAATGGGAATGATATGTGTTG
>JARGGA010000247.1 GCA_029210805.1 Candidatus Thorarchaeota archaeon | reverse complement strand
TTTCTGGGAGCACTTCACTCTGGTGTCCAAGATCGTGCAACTTACAATGAACGGTTCACGCTACATCTGTTAATGCAATGGATTATAGAATTAGAAGTGCCAGTGCACCTTTATGGCCTATTTCCCGCTTGATGATGGGTCTTCGAAAACCAAAAGATGATATCTTAGGCAACGAGGTTGCAGGACAAATAGTTGAGGTTGGTCGTGATGTGACCAAGTTCAAGCAAGGCGATAAGGTATTCGGATGCGTGAATCGATCAAATGCAGAATACCTTGTTTGTACAGAGAATGCAACAATTACTACAATGCCACCCGATATGAGTTATGAGGAAGGAGCTTCCATAGGATTTGGGGGAATAACATCATTACATTTCCTAAAAACAATGGCAAACATCCAAGAAGGACAACGGATTCTCATAAATGGTGCATCCGGTGGGGTTGGTGTGTATGCCGTACAGCTCGCGGAGTATTTTGGGGCTGAAGTGACAGGAGTTTGCAGCACCAAGAATATTGAATTAGTAAAATCATTGGGTGCAACAAAAGTAATTGATTATACGAAAGTCGATTTTACCAAAGAAGAAGAAATGTACGATATAGTATTTGATGCAGTGGGAAAGAGCTCTTTCTCAAAATGCAAGAAGATACTTCGAGATGATGGAATATATCTAACAACTGTACCAACATTTCGTCTCCTTTTTCAAATGCTTTGGACAACAAAGGTTGGAAAGAAGAAGGCGAAGTTTGGAATAGCAAGTGGTCCGGAGAATTTGCTTGTTCTCAAGGATCTTATAGAATCAAAGAAATTGCGTATCGTTATTGATAGGATCTATCCCTTGGAGGCGATTGCAGAAGCTCATGCCTATGTGGAGCAAGGACACAAAGTGGGTGGTGTTGCGATTTCAGTTTACCAGGAGAATGAAATTTAATGAATGATTCAACCGAGAATACATGTGCCGCAAAAGAACTAATGAATGGCATGAAGGCAAGTTGTTCGCAAGCAATCTTCGCTACGTTTGGCCCCTACATGGGAGAGAAAGGGGTTGACGCTGAAACCTGTATGAATATCGCATCTGCCTTCGGCGGGGGAATAAATATGACCGGTAATGTCTGCGGAGCTCTGACAGGTGCTCTCATGGCAATTGGCCTGGAATTTGGTGATGGAACCCCGATGAACCCAAAGGTAGCTGAAATCTCTACTCGATTACTTGAAGAATTCAAGGCAATCCATGGATCAATCCTATGTCAAGACCTGATCCAATATGACGGGAGCGCAGATGAAGTGGATTTAGCGAAAGCATTCCAGAGTGGTGCGTTCGACAAATGTCTGAAAATTGTTGAAGACGTAGCAGGGTTACTGAAAACCTACATTGAATGAATTCATAAAATAAAAAAGACGGGGAGAACCCCAGAGCAAAAGCTCTAGAGGTGCTCCTTCGCTTCTTTCCTTGAAATGCCCTTGTACAGCAAAGCAGGTCCAGGAACTGAAAAGATACTTCCAGAAACAAGCTCTGGAATCCCTGGCAATTTTCCAGTATTGAGGATGTCGGCAATTTTGGCGTGTATCTGATTATCCTGAAATGATCACAAAGTACTGCGGAAGGTTTTTCATATTAGATACTATCTGGGAATTTTATTAGAGGGGTTATCTATGCCTGAATTTGCAGAATTCCATCCCGTTAACATTGGGATGTTGTTGACAAGAAATTCCCAGTATCGCCCAGATCATCTTGGAATAATTGTTGAGGATGTTCGACTTACATTTCAGGAGTTTAACAATGGTGTCAATCGTGTCGCTAATATGCTGTGTAATTTAGGTGTTGATAAGGGAGATAAAGTTGCAATCGTCTTACCTAATAGCTTTGAATTGCTCGAATTGTATTGGGCTATTGCTAAAATCAGTGCAGTATCTGTACCACTAAGCACACTACTAATGAGTCGAGGATTTAAATCACTCATCAATGATTCTGATGCAAAGATAGTAATTACGAATTCGCAGTTCATGAGCATCCTTGAAGAAATAAAATCTGAATTGACCAAAGTTGATCCGAACGGGTTTATTCTTGTTGATAAGCATTCAAGTTCAGAATACCATCACTATCAGTTTCTTAAGGAAAACGCCAGTGATTACGAACCTCAAGTCGCGGAAATTGATGAGAAAGCACCTTACAATATAATCTATAGTAGTGGAACGACTGGCCTGCCAAAGGGAATAGTACTCTCTCATTATGTCCGTTCATACTACAGCACGATTTTTGCCTCGAGTTTTCGGATGACTCCAGAAAGCATCATAATCCATTGTGGCTCAATCGTGTTTAATGGTACATTCGTAACTATGATGCCGGCTATGCTACTTGGAGCAACCTATATCATGAAGCTCAGGTTTGATGCAGAGGAATTCATCGAAACGGTCCAGCGTGAAAAGGCCACCCATGTAATTATGGTTCCCTCACAATTGATTGCAATTCTTAATGCCCCGAATTTCTCTGCTAAGGCCTTGGAATCATTGGAAATGATTTGTTCTGTTGGTGCACCATTACATTTGGAGGTAAAAGAGAAACTCAATAATCTGTTGCCAAATCGTTTTTACGAACTATATGGATTGACAGAAGGTTTCCTTACAGTATTGGACAAGACACATTATTCCAGCAAACCACAATCAGTAGGGATTCCACCTCCTTTCTATAAAATACGAATCGTAAATGATGATGGTCAGGACATTCCGCCAGGGACTATTGGAGAAATTGTAGGGAAAGGACCTACGCTAATGACAGAGTACTATAAACGTCCGGATTTGACTACAGAAACCATACGGGACGGCTGGCTTTATTCTGGTGATTTGGGCTATTTGGATGAAGACGGATTTCTCTTTTTGGTAGATAGGAAAAAGGACATGATAATTTCTGGTGGGGTCAATGTCTATCCTAAGGATATAGAAGAGGTTGTAGCTCAGCACTCCTCAGTGCAGGAAGTCGCAGTATTTGGAATCCCGGATGCAAAGTGGGGAGAAGCCTCCGTTGCAGCTGTGAGACCTCGAGATGCAACAACAATTACGTCTGATGAGCTTATGAAATGGGTTAATGAACGGGTGGGAGCTAAGTTTCAGCGACTTCATCAAGTTGTCTTCGTTGATGAGTTTCCCCTTAGTATCTCAGGCAAGATACTCAAACGGGAACTACGTGAGAATTATGCGAATGTAGGGCATTAGCAAATCTTTCTCTATCCTCACACTCACTCGAAATTTTTCTTCAGCCAGTCGATTAAAGAAGGCGAGCACAGAGCGTGCGTTTCAGCATGTTTTGCTCCGGGTATTATTAGGAACTCCTTAGTCTCACTTGGGACTTCATCAAAGAATGCTCGTGCTGTTTCGATAGAGAATATCTCATCAGCTTCTCCGATACCAACGAGAACTGGGAAATCCATTCGCTCCGGAAATCTGTATTTATCCATGAATCGCTGCGCACTGAGAATGTTCAGGAACCGAGGGAAATATTTGAAATTAAATAATGGATCATCCTTGCCAATTATTCCATCCCGCTTATACTCCATAACTGGGCGTCTGTAAGCAAATATCATCTTTCCAATCGTCTTCAATTTCTCGCCAGTCGACATCGTGGGGAATGCTCCAGTTTCAATTGTTCTTCCAATGCCTAGAAGGATAAGTCCAGAGAAATATTCTGTGCAACGAGTTGATCCTTCCAGTGCAGTAACGTTTCCTAGGCTACTACCTAAGAGAATGACTCCCGTAAATCCTTGGTCTTTCACAAATGAGATAGTTTCACAAATATCATTCTCGAGTCGTTCCTTACTCGGATAATCACCTCTCACTCCATCAGAAAGACCATTACCTCACAGATTCAACAAGAATTCAATAGGTTGCAGTAGGATAGAATAAACTGAGGGGGAAGACAATCCCCCCAAATCTATTGTCCAAAGTAACGATTTCATCAAATGCATCATGATACCATAATAAGAAACTAATCCAATAGTACACAATACTGCGACAGAAAACTGACATGATCAAATTATTCCCAGTCATAAATAATTTCAATCGGTGAATTTTGGTGATTCTTTGTGTACATAAACGAAATTAGAAGAATGACAATTCCAATTGCAATCAAAACAATTGCCGCGATGAAACTACCTCTGTAGGCATTGGCATGTGATAATCCTACACCTATTAGATAATCCGCAATCGGTCCGGCGACTAGAGTAGCAGCTATTCCCCAACTTAAGAAGAAGGTCGCATTATAATAAGCGAATAACCGACCACGATATGCTTCAGGTGCCATCTTGGCAACAACGGAATAACTTGAGGATTCTATTACGACGTGTGATGCACCGATAAGAAATGATGTCATAATAGCTAATGCAAAACTTGGAGCGATTATGAGCCAGGAGATTCCGGCAACTGCCAAACCTACTCCGAAGATCATGACTTTATTATCGTCAGTTTTGGAAATCACAGATCCAAGTAAGAAACCGGAAATCATGGAGGCAATACTTCCCACATTACTGTAAAGAGCAATCTCAGCGCCATTAGCACCAAAGGCGGTTGGATCTGCAAGGAATATGCTAGTAATGATTGCAATTGAGTTTCTTCCAAAATTAATGAAAATCAAAGCCACTAGGAAAATCAGATACCCAGTACGCATCTTGGAGGGAAGCTCTGAAAGGGACGGAATCTTGGCTACTGAAAACTCCCCTGAATCCGTAAGTTGAGTACCTTCTTTTAGACGAATGGCAAAATACACTAAGATGCCAGAGAATATCATTACAACTGCAGAAATGTTGAATATACTTCCATTGGCAAACCCTGCGCCCTTATCATAAAGGAACCCGCCAAGATAGGCACCTCCGATTCCGCCGAATCCTCCAATGATTGAGAGCTGGCCCATTATTTTCTTTCGTTCATCTTGCTCCGTCAATTCCGAAAGTAAGGCGGACCATCCAACATTGGACATACTCCAAAAAATTTCAATGATGCCCAAGGCGAAGATTATCACGTAACCTGCAGCAATAAGCTGGCCGACTCCAAGGAAGAAAATGTATCCAAATACCATGAATATGTGACCGAATCCAGCAAGTACTTCTCCTGCAACAACGAATCCTGTGGGTTTCCTGTATTTATCCAGTGCTTTGCCCCAGAGAAATGACTGAGTTCCTGCATTGGCGATCATCCCGACTGTCGCCATCAATGTTACTTCTGTAGTTGAGAGACCCAATGACCTAAGATAGATTGACAAGAAAGTATACACTATGGATCTTCGAAAGTATGAGAGGAATTGGAACGTAGATAGCCCAGAGAATTCTCGTCCTTTGAGCCGTGAATAGTTTAGAAAGCT
>JARGGA010000003.1 GCA_029210805.1 Candidatus Thorarchaeota archaeon | reverse complement strand
CCGTGTTTCATGTACTCATGTGCTACCTCGTGGATGATTGTAGAGACCTGCTGATTGATTGGTTTCACTTCGTCAATCTCGATACTTCCTTTACTTCAGTATGGTTAACCAGAGATGGGGTGCGGGGTTCCACTGTGTCGGGGACCGATCTGTTTGCATGATTCTAGTTCAAATTCTCCATCGTCAAAGTCTGTCAACTTGGTCTGAAACGTTTTCTACTCTCGAAAATGACGGATTAAATGACTAGATTGCTGCTTGACAGTTCGTGCACTTTGTTATCCCTTGTTTGTTCTTAGTTGCCGCTGGTTGTCCAATGACAAACCGGAGGGCGCCATCACTGCCAAAGCCGAATACTAGTCGTCCTCCTCTAGTATCTCAGCTCCTAGTCGGACGAGTGGGGGGACTTGCGGTCCCTGTTCGTTCCTAGATTTCTTCAGAGTCCTTTGGTCATCTATGAACATGCCTTTTTCCATTCCTATGATCACCAAATATGTGTAGGTCAGAATGGAATTTAAGTGATGAATTGCAAGGGATATACAGAGAAGAGAGTGGGGTATGGATAAAAGCTGCTTCCATGAGGATTGGTAATAAGGAGTTGGCTGCTCATCCTACGTGCTCAATGCAAAGCAGACATTCTATCTCGCACGACTTCGACAATCCGTTCCTGACGAATCTTTCTCCAATCCTTTGGAAAATTCACGAATTGGAATCTATCAAGGTCGACCTTGATGTTGACCAGTCCCTCTCGGACGTCATGTGTCTTTGGCAAATCCCATTTGAAGAAGTATGGACCGAATATGGTACGGCTCTTCTCAACAACGTGCTTTACCTTGCAGTCTATACTGAGTGTTCGACTTGTCCATCCCCACTTGGATTCGATATTCACAATCTGGTCAAGATTGATAAAATCGTAGTTTTGAAGGTAGGGGAGTTGTTCCCAGTCATCGTACAAGAATCGTGTGGAGTCCGAGTGCTCCGAGTATAGACCTCTGACCTCTCCCAAGAAGATGACTCTCCTGTCTGTCACAAAGATATATCCACGCCTCCGGAGGTTCCCGTTGCCGTAGAGAACGGTACAGGTATCCCGAAGGAGAACTACCTCGCCCTTCTGAAACACACCCCAATGACCCAATATATGACTATGGAAATCATTCTGATATACAAAACGGGCGAATCCTTCAGGTTCGCCTTCGTACCTAAACACCTCATGATTTTCGATATGGTGAATATCCTCTGGTTCTGAGGCTTGTGCGACGATATACACTATGCTCTCACTGGATAAGTAGTCCGGCTCCTCGAAAAACTCTCTTGCCTTTTGTAGCAAGGACTCACGCTCTGAAGAAGTGAGCTTCGGAGGTGGGTGTTTCACACAGGATTGAGCTAGAGCCGCGAGACTATCTATCCTCGAATTTCTGTTTGTCGATGATGCCAGTTCAACGACCTGCTCAAATATTCCCATGTTCCTCCCCTCCCATCCTCCTGACTAAAGGCTTCCGGCAATCGTAGCATATTGCAGAGCAATTGTTCCGATGCTCAAACCTAGTGCTACCATCTTGTACCGACTTGTGAAGTAACCGTATTCTCTTGATGCTTGTTCTAGGGCACTCCATTGGAGTCGGAGTTTGATGGTGTTCACAGTATCAGGAAGTTCCCCGAACTGTTCACTGACCTCTTTGTAGCTCGAAACCTCTTCTTGGTAGTTCATGGACTTCCAAGAGTAATATACTCCCAGTGTAACCTGAGCGAGAATAGCCACTTGAAGCAATACCTCAGCTATCAATCCGGCATCACCAAATGCACTACCTATTGCACCAAGGGTGTAGAGGAAGACAGCTCCAGTGATGAGATGTTGTGCGTTGTGTAGAAGATATTCTGCTAATAGCATTGTATTTGGAAGACCAGAGGCTTTGGAAGCAAGGTCCATGATATCCCTCAAACCGGCAGTACCAGATTCCGTCAGGGATGCGAAAGTTCCCCCCGTTCCGGGATTTTTCTCTATCTGCTGGACTAGGAAACGCGAAAGTCCAGAGAAGCCCGTTAAAGCAGCTCCTACTATCATGAACGTCAGCTGAGTCAGGATGAGGTTCGTGAGATGGTCGCCAGTGAACTGGAAGAAGCTGAATCCTTCCTCAAATACAAACGATACATCTCTCGATGATCCACCTCGCATGTCCGACATGATACCTCCGCCGGACAGACCTATCAGGAGCATACCCTTCAAGGAAACATCCAAGACAGAATGACCAAGTGTGTTGCTGGTGACCATATCAAGACCAAATAGAATTGATGGAATGCCAACAACTCCTCCGGTAGCACAGGCAAATGCCCCAGCTGCCATCATTGCGACACCAACAGGTCTTCTATTCGGCTCTTTTTTCATGATTCCTTTGAGATATTCACTAATTTGTTCTACTACTTTCTCTACTGATCGAATATCTGAAAGCACACCTGGCTTCTTGTATTCAATCATGAGCTGCGGATAAAGAGCGTCCGCTCTTAGTGATTTAAACACATTCTTTTCAAACTTAACTGAATGCTCTATATCCAATTGCCTTAGTGATTCGTGAAGAGCTTGTGTAAATCCTATTTTGAAATCCTCTTCGGTCAGGTCACGTTTCTTCAATATATCTTCACAAGAAGTCACAAGCTTTCTAGCTTCAATCACTATTGGTTCCAGATCATCATCGAGTTCAACATCTTTTTCAGAGCGGCTCAATTCTTCTACTCCCTCAAATATCACGTTTGTATTTGCACTGACTCATAAATCATTTGGATGTTCAAATATCTAAAAAGATCAATTAAATGAGGGAAGTAGTCATCTCAAAAAAGCGAAGCATCTACTTAGGAAGTTGGAACCACTTGCGGAAAAAACAAAATCTGAAGCCGATTCAGACAAACGTCATGAATTAGAAAAAGAATTTGATACACTCACAAATAATATTGAGCATGCTATATCTGAGGGGAGGAAGGCAGTAGAGTCTTAGTCATCTTGGTGCATCTCCTCATTGCTCTACAACCCCCAGGGCGAATATTGGCATAGATTCTAGGAGTTTATCTACATCTCAAGATGTAAAGAAAGTATGAGCATGTACTACATTGACGATAGAAATCTATCCAATACTATTGAAGGAACTCTCGGAGATAAACAATCTCTTTGGTCACGCTCTTTGGTCACGCTTCCGCCTGCTCTCTGTAACGTGGCTTCCCTCAATTACGAAACTCAACCCTCCTACCACGATTGGCCCCGATGAGGAACTTGCCTCATTGTGACTATTGTTCAGTATCAATCGTTAACCGGACTTGGATGAAAACTCACTGCACTTGGTGATTCTCACTCGTGGAAAGCATGGACAACCGTAGAGTGAGAGGCGGGTACCTTTTACTCTTGCATCTCTTTACGCTTGATCGGATGCTATCATCCAATATTGCATTTCTTTGCACTTAGTAGGCGAGTCTGGTTGTCGGACCCCACAGAGTAATAGCTTATGGCATTGAAAACAAGGACAACCATTTAGGTCGCCTACTTTCCCCTTTTCTGCCTCGTCGCCCATCGCGTCTTGCTGTAGTAAGTATCGGGCATCTTCCATTTTGATTCGTTTCTCCTTGAGTAGTTTTTCAATTGCATCTGCTGCGGTTTGTGTGTCAATGTCGAGCAAGGAGGTTATTTCGTCAATGATCATGCCTTTTCCACCTGTAGCTCGTAAAGCGCTGAGAATCTGGTCGAATAGTTTTTTCATTGACATACCTTCTGGGCATGACAACAGCGTAACGAGGCCGGAAAAGGCGACTTTTCCGAGTGCGCTACAATCCAAACAATTAACGCGGCCACGTATAAAACATACGGTAACGACATGTCGCTTTCGCTGATTGTCGGCTACAATTCGACACGGATGTATAATAATGTACGTTTACCGCAATTTCTTTCTTGTTACTTTTTGTACAAATAGACAATTTGGTTTATTAGCTTCAGAGATTTTTCATGATTTTTTGAACGGATTGAAACATAGGGATTATTGACTGGGCCAAAAACATCCTGAATAATGCCAATTGGTTGAGCTTGTTTGTCAACAACTTTGGCGCCAATTGGAGGGCTTTTATCCGTCTGAACTATCACGGAGCCTCGTTTTGTGACCTGTAGTACCTTTCCTAGTCTTCTCATAAGGTTCAACTCCACAAGTGGCTCGTTCTATTTTCGGCGACCCTTCTTGCCTTTCTTCCCCTTGGTCTTCTTTAGCTCAGCAGCGGCTTTGGCAGCCTTTCGCTCTGATACTATTTTGCGTACGCCTTTTGCCAGCATCAAGAGAAGACGTTTCTTCTTGTGGCCCTCGGGATTCTCTATGACAAGATATCCACCTCGATCCACTGCCTGACGAGGGTATCGTTTGCCTTGCTCAATCTCAGATTCGAGACCTCTCATATCTGCGGACTGCTTCAGTATGTCCGCGGTCACATCAGGTGCACCAAGATTGATAGGAATCCGTCTGCCTTCTCCACGTGTGAGTTTGGAATCCAAGTATGCAGGCCAGATGATTAGTTTTCCTTTCTTCTCTCTCATTGGTACGAGGCGCTCCAATTGTGTTGGGAAATCTATTTTGACTTCAAAATGTACTCTTTTTACCTTTCCCTTGGGGCTTAAGTGTACTATAAAGAACTTCATAAGAGAAACACAAACAGCCATCGGTTAACAAAGGAGCACAGTTTCATATGACCCGTAAAAGCAAAGACGTATACTTCTCAGAGATTGCAGACCTACTAAGTACTCGAAGTACGTGTCTGAGGAATAATGTCGGTGCGGTCATAGTAAAGGATTCACAGATACTCTCAACCGGATACAACGGCGCCCCAAAAGGTCTGCCCCATTGCGAAGAGCTGGGGGGCTGTATGCGCCAGCGCATGGGAGTGAAGTCCGGAACACATCATGAGTTATGTAGAGGACTGCATGCAGAACAGAATGCCATCATTCAAGCAGCATATCATGGAGTTAGTGTGAAAGGTGCAAAGATATACTGCACTACGCAGCCATGTAGTATCTGCACCAAGATGATAATCAACGCAGGAATTACTGAAGTCATCTATATGGAAGGGTATGAGGACAAACTTGCAAAGGAGCTCGTTGAGCAATCAAATCTTATTTTCAGACAGGTTGATATCGACCGAAAGCATAGTATCAATGGCAAATAGAAGAGGCGCATTCTTTCAAGAAGACTTAAAGAGCAATCAATGGGGTCAATCATCCCAGACTGTTACGAGGCGAAGCAGTGTGGGAAAATTCAAGAATCTGATAAGTATACACGACCTCTCTCGAGAGGACATTGACCTAATTTTGGATACCGCGGCAAAGATGGAAGATGTTGCCGTAAAACGCAGTACAGACCTTCACGACAAGATAATGGCGGTTTTGTTCTTCGAAGCATCTACAAGAACCAGGTTGTCTTTTGAGAGTGCAATGCATCGTCTAGGCGGTAGCGTTTTGGGTTTCTCAGATGTTATGTCAACCAGTGCAGGGGTAAAGGGGGAAACCCTCGCAGACACCATCCGCACTGTAGAAAGATATGCAGACTTGATTGTTATTCGACACCCACTTGATGGATCAGCAAGGGTTGCTGCAGAGTTCTCCTCCGTTCCAGTCATTAATGCAGGAAGCGGTGCCGAAGAGCATCCTACTCAGGGATTACTCGACCTGTATTCAATCAAGAAAATGAAAGGAAAGATAGACGGCCTTACCATTTCGCTCTGTGGAGACCTGAAATACGGTAGAACGGTTCACTCCCTAGGGATGGGTTTGTCTCATTATAACGTCAAAATCAGACTTGCAGCTCCACCATCACTCAGAATGAAACCCGCAGTCGTGGATGAGATGAAGAAGAAGGGCATCTCAGTTGAACAGGTCGATAGTATAGAAGAGGCTGTTTCCGAGGATGTCGATGTTATCTATCAAACACGTATACAAAAAGAAAGATTCGGAGACATCAGAGAATACGACAAGGTTGCTGGGCAGTTCAAAATAACCAAAAAAGATGCAGAGAAATTGAGAAAAGATGCAATTATCCTTCATCCACTCCCACGTGTTGATGAGATTGATTCTGATGTTGATTCGTTGCCACAAGCAAGGTATTTTGACCAAGTCTATAATGGTGTGGTGACAAGAATGGCAATACTTAAGCTGTTGTTTAGTGATGCTTGATACTCAATTCATGACTCATCTCTTACCTCTGGAAGAGTATTCCGGTGTAACGTAGTCACAACGAACCGAGATTCCTTTTATGATGGTGGAAATGACAATCCAGATTCCGGTGTAACGTAGTCACAACGAACCATCATGTTGTCAGCAATACTATCCTGCTCTCCTCCGGACAAACAGAACTAGTAATATGACAACTACTATTGTCCCAATCACAATACTGCCTTCTATGATGCCAAATGTAAATTCAACCTGTCGCGGATCTATCAAGCCTTCTAGGTTAATCTTCATGATGAACATGTCATTGCTTCCACTATGTGTCCCTTGATAGGCTTGGTAGATTGGAAAATCGGTAGATTCAGTGTAACCTACAACTATGTAACTGTCATTTGAATACCAAGCAACTCCGATACCAACATAATCATACGTTCCTCCAAATAATGTTGAGAAGAGGAGTGTCCCATCCTGATTCAACACCACAAGCAATACATTGTCATACCTTGACTCAGTACTGTTCAGAGTGTATGTCGTCGGAAAATCATTCGAGGAAGTCTGACCCGTAACGATGATGCGATTTTGGGAGTCTGCTTTGACAGCATTACCGTAATCTGCAGACGAGCCGCCCATATAAGAACTGAACGATACACTTTGACTATTTGGAGTGAATTTAGTAATGAACATCTCTGATCGCTCAACCCGCTCTTCTTGAATGGCATTGAGAATCGGAAAATCATCAGACATTGTATAGCCAGTGAGTATGACATTGTCATTACTGTCTACTGCCATGTCATTAGCCGTGTCAGAAGATGTACCTCCCAAGAAAGTGATGTACTCCAAAGTACCATTTGTCTGATACTTTGCTAGAAAAGCATCAGAAGTCCCACCCCCGTATTCCTCTTGATAGGCCCCGTCTGTTGCAAGATCTCCATTTGCAATCATCCCTGCGAGTAAAATATCTCCCTGGGAATCAAAGTCAATCGCTCGCCCATGGTCAATTCCTGTCGTACCCAGATAGGTTGAAAACAGTATAGACTGTGCATCGGCCTCAAAAAATGAGAGGAAGACGTCGAGCGAACCAGCATTTGTACTTTGATTGGAATTTAGTAATGGGAAATCGCTGGATTCAGTAGTACCTGTGATAGCTATTCTGTTATTGGAATCGATATCCAAAGCATATAACCAATCGCTTCATGTGCCACCAAAGAAAGTCGAAAACAGAAGGGATTGACCATCTTGTGAGAACTTGGTGATGAAACAATCCGCATTCCCTTCGTTGCCTCCCGTGAAAGTTGATTGGAGTGGATTCACCAGTGGATAGTCTGGAGAACCAGTTATGCCTGCTATAATGATATTATCCTCTGAATCAACATCTACACCTGTAATCAATTCTTGAGCAGAGCCCCCAAAATATGTGGAGAAAATAAGCGAACCATTCGGATGGAATTTTGCGATGATACTATCTCTATTGCCATTGAGGTGGTCCTGATAGGCATTCTTTATTGGAAAATCTTCAGAATAAGTTGCTCCAACTAAAATGATGTTCCCCATCGAATCATCAACAGTATCTCCAAAGGCATACGAAGCCCCCATTGACTCATCACCAGAGCCTCCGAAGTAGCTCGAGAAATCAATCAATTCAAGCTGATCATTTTCAGTGCTAGCCTCCACTTGGAAGAATGCTCCAAGAAATAGAAGCACTAGGATTACGATTATGGCCTTCATTCGTTTTAACGCCCTGTAATCTGACATTGCTGAATCTCCGTTTTCAAGTCGACACAAGAATTATATATTTTCTAAATTTCGTAAATTGAATAAAATATATCCTATCAGAGCAATGGTTTGATAGATATATTGAAAGATGCTAAAGAAAGGATGGAACCAATGAAAGAAGTTGAGTTGTTATCAGGGCAGTTAAAGGAGATCGAGCAACAGATTGTCACATTCTATAAGAAAATTGGAAAAATGCTTGGTCTTACCCCAAGAGCAACAGAGGTTTTTGCGTATCTTTCAGTCTATGATACTCTAACCCAAGAACAGCTAAAGCAACTAACAGGATTCTCTCTGAGCACCATTTCAGCGACGCTGCAATCGTTTCTTCAAACGGATATCATAAGCCGTAGTATTATTCCAAATACGCACAAAAACCTCTACAGAATAAATCCAGAAAGAGTAAGGTTTGCTTACACCCCTTTTGCTAGAATCATTGAAGATCTTGAGAAACTTGATCTATACATAGTGGAAAAGCAAAGAGATTTTCAAGATCTACGGAGCAAGTATCCCATTGCAACGAAACTCTTGCATAGACGACTAAATAGCCTTCGGAATTACATCGAAGCGCAACGAAGAATTATGAAGAGAGAGAAGAGATTCTCATTCTTTCAAGAAGACGTATCCGAAATAATCCCGCTGAATGAAATGATAGTCTACCCATTTGAAACACAAGAATTAGAGAGAGAACTATTGGATATTTTGGGATACTATAAAAGTGACCCTATAAGAAATCGAATTCTGAGCGTCTTCTTTACCCATCGAGGCGCTAATCAACAGACTTTGATTGATGCTACAGGTTTCTCTCGCAGTACCATTTCTAGATATTTGCATAAAGACCTTGAAAGGAAATACATTCGCGTTCTACCAAGAGAGTATCGCAAACCACAAATCTATTATCTTGAATCCATAGCATTGAGTATCCTTTCAGCTATACGAAAAACTGATACCTTCATCTTTTCAAATGCCCCAAAATTCCAGGAGATTCTATTCATACTTCAATCTGACCAGCAATCAAATGGATTCAGAAGAGATACGACATTTCTCATAGCTAAAATTGAAGAAATAATTGGACAGATTGAGGCCTTCAAGAATGATACGCGGTCTTTTAGACAAGTGTACAATGATTTTCTAGAATTCCTAGGGAAGGATACTCTAGTAAATAATCAGATGTAGTGCGAACACACTTTTCTTTTCAAATGAAATTCCATGTCACATCGACCTGCAAGAAATCACTTTCCATTGCTGCCTTTAAATTCAGAAATTAGCATTGAAACTAATCTTTGGCTAGTCAGGGCCAAAGGCACGTAATTCTCGAAGTAGCGTATCTATTGAGCTAATCTTGCTCACTGCAAGAGGTATTCGCATCTGCTCAGATAGTTCCAAAGCTAGTCGGTCGATCTTACCCACGCCATGAAGAACGACAAGGGTAGGTTTGAACTCCTGTGATTTGATTGCAATCATTGGAGCTCGGCCAGTATTTACGTTCGTAAATATCAGACATCGTTCGGTGGTTGCTCCAAATAGTTTGAGGAATGCCTCACTGTCAAGCTCTCGCACTGCTCGTTCAACATCAACAAGGGTGTATCCATAGATTTCCTTGTCAAGATACTCCTCTCCACTCTTGACTGTACACTTCAACTTGTCACAAAATTCCCTACTTGTCATGCTAGCAGAAAAATCACTCATTGCCAAGACAATGTTTAGATCCACTAGACTGACATCCATTAATCGCACGAAGGCTGAAACAACCTGTCCTCCATTCTGTTCATCAAGTGAAAGGAGTGCCATAACAAAACGTCGGATTGTTGAAGTTCCAGGAGATTTTCTACGTCCGGATTCATAATCACTAATCACACTGGGACTAATTCCAAGATATTCAGCCAATACAATCTGAGGTAATCTGAAGCGTTCTCTCCAGACTCGCATCGTCTGTCCAGGATAATCGGATAAGGCAATCTCACCTGCAATGCGACGGGCCAACCGCTCCCTTACAGATGATTGAACTGACATGACCGGCATTAGCCGAATAATCCATGATAAACATTTCGACTATTGCCGATTGTATATTCGGTACTCTCGACAACACGCCAGCCGACTTGCAATGGGTCACTCAGTAGGTTCTTCTTTCCAAAAGCCCTTTGCGCGAAGATATTTCCCCAAGTAGACAATACCTAACATGATAGGCACTTCCCAAAAGAGACCCATGGTTGTGCCAAGTGCGGCAATCGAACCTACGCCATAGATAGAAATCGCAGTTGCAATGGCAATCTCAAAATGACTCGATGAACCGATTATTACCGTAATCACTCCCTCTCTGTATGCAAGCTTTGCCATCCTTGTTATCAGCAGGTTGTAACCCACAACGATTGCAAATCCAATTAGAAGTGGAATCGATACGAAAACCAGGAGATCCGGATTCTCAAGCATGACCATACCGTTGAGAGAGAAGAGTATGATTAAGGTTGTTAGAAGAGCTAGTAGAGCAATGTTGCCAACCGCTGGACGATACTTCTTTTCGAACCAGTCGATTCCTTTCCAGTTGACAAGCGATTTTCTGCTGATTAAACCAAGAATCAGTGGAATCCCGATAAACACGAGGACCGAAATGAACAATGTCCAACGATCAAGCGGAATTGCTGAGATTCCAGTGAGAAGAACGACAATCGGTGCGTAGAGGAAGAGAATGGTTGCTGTGTTTAGACTGGTATTGATTATGTTCTGTTCCTGATTCCCCTCTGCAAGATATCCCCAGACAAGAACCATTGCGGTGCAGGGACTAGAAGATAGTAGAATGATAGCAACAATCAGCTGTTCGTTTCCGGGAAGAAACAGGTTTGCCAGGGCAAATCCTACAATTGGAGCTATGATCCAATTCGAAAACAGTGTGAGAATGATAGGTTTCGGATTTCTCCCTAGTTTCTTCAGTTCGGAAGACTGTACATTCAGCATAGCTGGGTACATCATGAGGAAGAGACAGATACCAATTGGAATTGATATTTCGCCTAATTTCCACGAGTCAATTGCTTCGCCAATACCTGGAACTACCTGCGAGAGAATGATTCCTACGAGCATGCATACTGCGACCCACACTGGCAGATACTTTTCAAAGATACTTAGTTTCTTTTCGCTCTCAGAATGCTGCTCGGTACTCATGCATCTCACCTCGTAATTGCAGGACCAATTCCAATCATCGGATAATCGAGAAATATAAATGTCTTTCCGGATGGCGTAAAAGGTGACTCATTGTCAGAATAACAAAGTGGTGGGCTGGCGCCTTTGTCAATCACCATTTGCGAGTGTTTCTTCTCAGATGATTTCATAAGGGGTCAAAAGCGTATGAATCTAGGAGCAAGGAGAGAAACCTAGATTTGTCGATACGTGATTGGTTTGATGATGCAAAGAATCAGATTAGAGAGAACAAAATCGCTTGTGAACCTACACCGTATACAAGTGGCGATTACTATGTGTCATGGTCACTTCTTCAGGGCTACGTACAAATGAAGGTAAAAGTTCAGGCGTATGACACACAGGGTCATTACCTGGGAAGTGATGAAACATACGTCACTCTACCAGGTACTGGTGGAGGTGGTAGCGGAGGAGACCCACTACCAGAATAGCATCGAGGGCTATCAAAGTATAAGAAAAAATGAGAGGATGAAACACATGGATGGTATTACTATCTCAATGCCAACAAGAGGACGTAGAACTGCTACAATGTTATTTGCTACTCTAATCATCCTCTCACACTTTGTTTTCTTCACTAGTGCTCAAACAACAGGTCAAACAGATCAAATTTGGGTTGATCAAAATTCTGGATACAATCAAGCAATCTTTTGGGACATAGATTTCGTAAACAATACACATGGATGGGTCATAGGGCAAAGCTCGGATGGGTTGGGTAACGGAATAATCCTCTCAACTGTAGATGGGGGCGACACCTGGGTCACCCGATTCAGTGATAGTTCGCAATGGTTTAACCAACTAACGATATCTAGTCCAAATTCAATTTGGATTGCTGGAATGGCAATTTTGGCTAACTCAAGAGATGGTGGAATCACTTGGAATTATGTGGAATTTGAAAATGTAACAAGCCTTTTCACAACAGTAGGATTCGCTAACAGTTCACACGGATGGGCGTCAACAAACCAGCAACTTTTCCGTACATTTGATGCAGGTGTTACCTGGAATGTTTGTACTGAATGGACATATCAAGACACCATTAGAAGGATATACTTTCACACTCCAGAGATTATGGATGTCATAGGATTTTATGGAATATATCATAGCGAAGACGGAGGAATGTCATGGCAACTGGTTTTTGATAAGGGAGGTTGGGCATTGGCATTTGCATCGAGAAATGTTGGATGGGCGGTTGCAGATAATATGTTAGCTGAAACAAGAACTGCTACTTCGTGGGAAGAAACACCTGTTCCAAGCAACTCACCAATTCCAGGATTTCGAAAACCCTACTTGACAGATGTTCAATTCATTGATGATACAACAGGATGGATTGTAGGGTCGCAAACAGCAGTGATACATACAGTGGATGGAGGTATTTCTTGGTATTCACAGGGAGTTGATATCGGCTTATCAAGACTGATGTCAGTAGATTTTCTCAATGCAACACATGGTTGGGCTTCTGGGTACAACGGTAGAATTCTCCACACTGAGAGGGGGGATGTTTTGGTTTCCCGCCTATGGCGGGGCATGGGCGATCCAGTTTTCCTCACAATTATAGGAGCGTTATCACTGGTGGTTGTGACAGTTATTGGAGGAGTCATCTATCGAAAGCGAAAAGGTGAATCTAAACCAGCTCAATTAGAAGCTAGCGAAAAATGAGTTGATGTGGTGGGCCGGCCCGTTCAAAGCAAATTTCTGACAACCGCAAGTACTATCTAGGAACTATACGATTTTCAAAAGATGTGGTACCGGGGTAAAGATCATGCTAGCGCAGCTTGACAATAGAAAGAGATGGTATATTGTATGGGGTATTACTTCAATTGTTACACTGTTCCTTTGCTATGCCACACGCCCACATGTGAGCTATACAGATGAATTTGCGGTACTTCTTAATTCTGTGAACGTTATATCCTATTCAATTGGCCTTGGTCTGCCGTTCTTTCTTGCGGCAGGTATTTCTGTTTCTTCATCATTTGCTAGAAGACAGGCTCATTCAATGCTTCAATCTGGAATTTCACCAGCTCGTGTATTTTTCCGGAGATTGCTCGAAGCCTACATTCTTGCAACAATGTTCACTATATCGTCTACAATCGTTTTGTTCATTGAACCAATAATTGCGGGAACTACTTTCTACAGTCCTATGGGAACAGGGTATCTGATTTATCTGCCAGTTGTGCTGGTATCATCATTGGCAATCTCATTGATTCTGACATCCATTGGAATCTTTCTTGCAGTTTTGACCGATGATATCATACTTGCTACATCTGTCGGGTGTGCGGTAACCATATACTTGGCAACGCTGATTGGATGGGCTCCAACTAACTTGTATATGTCTCTGACAAGGAGCATTGCAGTTTATAGTCCTCACAATTTAGCCAAGGCATTTGCGGTAATCCTTTCTGATTATGAACACCCCAGTGGTCATTCGTTGTCGACCCTCATCGGATTTGAACCCTCTTGGGGGTCAATTCTTTATGCTTTGTGTTCATTAGTCTGTGTTTCTTTGATATGCATTACAACAAGCATCAAAATACTACAACATAATTCAGAGTATTGGGATATGACATCAGATTCAGCAGAGGCTGAAAAAGTATGGACTTCGCGTAGGGAAGGCTTCAGCACAGATTCAGTCAAACAACTTGCACTCCGCTTGAGGTTTAGACGTGCCGGCCTTATAATTGCAGTTGGATTTCTACTCGTGACAATGAGCAATGTTGCCTTTTCATACCAAAATGCAGTGCGCGAAGGCACAACAATTACGTTCCATCAGAGCCCTGACAATGGTGAACCAATACATCTTGGTGAGTGGTATAGCTTCTCGTGTGAGGTACAACAAACTCAATATGATCAATTTTACAATCTATATTATGACTGCAGTCTCATCAACTGGGGAAGTGCACCTTCTGAAGTTACTTACTTCTACAAAATGCTGAACGTAACTTCCAGCGAATTTTATGCTGAGAATGAAACAGCTCGGAGAAATCTCTGCGATTCAAGAAATGTTACGGAGGGCGATTGGGGAGGAATGGGAGGAGGCTGGAATCTAGAATATTTCCCCGGTACCTCTTTTACTTATGTTCTGAAAATCGTGGCTACTGATAATGAAACCCTCTCAGGAGTTATGATGTTCTCAATACATTTCTATCAGAGTGCAGGCTGGTATTGATGATGAATCTGGAGGATTTGACCAGACGGCGAATTGCATATCTTATGACAGTATTGACACTTGTAGTGCCTTTTGGAGTGTTCTGGCAAGGTGGCTCAGAAAGGGGTGCTGAAACCGCCATTTACTCAATGATTTGGGTTCTTAGACTTCAGAATGGAGAATTCTATGCCGTCCATGCATTTGATCTTGCATATACACTCACTGCGGCAACAACAGGAATCTTCAGCATTCTTTTTGCAATTCAGGTTGTTCGATGTTTCAAAGGAGAGGCATCAAGAAGACTAGCATATATAATTGGAGTGCTGACCATGCTCTTTCCGGTGGCGTTGGGTGTTCCAATGATGCTCTACACCTTGGATATGCATAGCATTTTTCTCTACATGGGTCCAGTTCCAATTCAATTGGTGGTTGGTATTGTACTCATTCTAAAGACAGAACCTGTGATTATTTCTGGTCCTTGGAAAGATGAGGGAAAAGAAGTTTAGTGCGTGTTTAAGTGGTGGGCTGGCCCGGATCTTCACCCCTGCTGGAAATCAGGAAGGGATTTGAACCGGGGATCCCTTGGATTCTTGCAAAGGGGCAAAGTGACCCTAAGTCCCAAACCAAGAATCATAGCCAAGCTAGACCACCAACCCATGCGTTGCTGTCGTCGGACATCTCCGGTTATAAGAATAACGGAGTTGTACGTTTCGGGTACCACTGAACTACACTTCTACTATAATATATCCTATTTGGATTTGGGTACAAACACCCTTTTTTCATTTCTTCCATACGAGGAAAGGTCATAACATTAGCCCCTGAGAATTAAGTAGGTGCATCCCATGAGCATGCTCGGCCCTGATGATTTTGACCTTGGAAAGAAAGAACGCAAGAAGAAACTAGCCAGGGATCTTTCACCAGAGGTGTACAAGCAAATTGAGAAATGGTTGGATCGTGAAGATGACCCGGAGGCATTGCATAGAATATCTGAACTTGTGGGTCCAGATGAAGCACGTAGGCTTATCGGCAAGAAAAAGATTGGAGTACGAAAAGATAGTCTACTTGATGAACCCTAGATGGTGAATGATTTGCCAAAGAATGATGTTAGAAAGATAGCAAAGGTAGCAAGAGAAACGGGTGATTTGAGAACAACACTAGCAGTGATACGAACAATTGAAGCTGAAAAAAGAACCCATCTTGCTGAACTCCGTACTGGAATAGGGATACTCACGATTCCGATGTCCTTACTTACAATATTAACTGCTACCTCAGAATACTACATGATTGACCAAGTACTAACATTCATTGTGGGCCTTATTATTGGGATTATTGGACTGTCTATTGTGGGCAGCTATCTTGTTGTGAGAGCATTACTAAAACTAAGAGCGTCTGACGAATTGAGACAAGACACCTGCGATGATACAGATGACCTTATGAAAAATCATGAGAATACCCGCCACTAGCAAAGGAGTCGATAGTATGAGTGATGTGAAAACCAGGAATGAATTTACCGATTTGAATTTCCAAATCTGGCGTGTGAAGGACAACAGGAGCGACAAGTGGAGGGATGAAGTGTACATCATAGGAGATGATGCTGCCCTTAGAACTCTAGGTGAAAGCCTTCAGGCTCTCTTGATACTCTTTCAGACCTACGGGAAGGGAACAAAGAAGTACAAGTGTAATCCACCTGCAGGTTTTGACCATGTGTCTTTTGGAAAAGAAAATGGAGTACAAATTCAGTGGTTGGACATGCTTGTCGTTAGGCTTGGATTCGATGCCATGGACAATGAGCCCTTCATTCTTGATGATTTTACTGTTGAATTGAGTGTAAACCCCGCTACTTTGAGCCATTTCATTGAAAGAATACAGACGCACATAAACTCAGCAGAGCAGTATGGCCATGGTGCAGATGCGGTCTGTGGGCTTCGGTTTTCGCCAGACTGGATAGGTGCAGAATAAAGCACCAACCAAGAATTGTTCTCATTCCGTTGCCGAGTATGCAACTGCTAAAAGTCATATTCCATTTTTCTCTGAATAAGAGAGAATACAAGGAGATAGAAGAATGAGTCCTAATGTAAAAATTACAGTTGTAAGGAAATTTACTACAGAAGACGTGTTCGGCCCGGACCATGGAATTACATGGAATGGTAATCCAATTCCAGTATGCGGTCATGAAGTAGGTGAGGAATTCATCATGGATCATCATCTCGACAGACCTGAAGGACTATGTGGCAGGGCTTGGCAGGACCTCTACACTACTTTGATGGTATATTTCAATGACGGTGACTATGAATTTCCAGCACCTGGGTATACCTATCAGCCCTGTGGCGACGGACTAAAACCAGTTGTTTTCAAGATTGAGAAGATGAAAGAGTAGAAGAAATGGAGCCCCAGGCGAGATTCGAACTCGCGGCCTCATCCTTACCAAGGATGCGATCTAACCAGCTGAGCTACTGGGGCATCAGCATTCGGAGTGCGTTTGGTTTTTCGAGATAAAGGTTTCGAAGATGCACCAGATTCATATCCAGACTATAGTCCGAGTTGATGCAAATGTATCTGGAACTTGCCTAGTTTTCCGCCGTAGTTGCCCGCGCTTACTTTCATAACGCCATCGAACTTACAAACTTCCTGAATCGCCACCTTGGTTGCTTCGGCAACTGCTTCCTCAGTAAGACCATTGATAACAATCTCTTGAACGAATTCAGCCCCTTCGGGCACAAAGGTATCAGGTACCATGGCACGCAATGATGGACAGTACCTCTCGTTAGTTGACGCGAACATACCCTTGTATCTTGACGATGGCTTTGATCCGGAGCCTACAAGCCCGCCGGGGAATGGCGTATAGGCACCCTCGACCTTTTCGATTGCCTTGACAGCTGCCATACCACTGTCCATTCCTGCTTTGATGTCGCGGCACGAATATATCACATTTCCACCCGCTACTCCTTTAACCCTTCCAAAGCTCTCCTGAATGACGAATGTGCCACTCATCCTTGGTAACATCCATAAAACTCTGCCATCTAAAGGACCCTTCTTTATCTGGTGACCATCGCCAAACATCGAAATCAATTTTCCAACACGGTAGGTCTCTTTGGCATTTGGAGTGTCGTCATACGCGCAGGCAGTTGGGCTTGTCAGAACGCACTGTCCAAGTCTAGCTAGCAACTGTTTCTCAAGATCAGAGTCCTTACCAGTGGCAAATATCACTCTAACACCTGGCCTGCCATCGGGAGTTTCGCTTTCCTTCATGACATACTCTATACCTGCCTCTGCAGGTGCCATAATGACCGATGTCCCAAATCCAGTGGTTTCAGCAGCAGTCACACGAGCCCATTCCTCACTATATGCTGTAATAATGGTACGATTCATGTGCATGCTGAAGGCTTCAGCAAATGTGTCCTCGATGGGTATACCGTTAATCTCCAAAATTATCCACCTTAACCAAGCTCAAATGATTACACTCCCACCATTTCTTTGTTCCGCCTTCCCATAAAATGCATAGTATTGTATATCTTCATAACACATTTACCTTGTGTAGAAAGTCCGAGTGTATCAAGTGATGCCGTACCGATTTCACAAAAAGAGTCATCTCTTCCAAAATGACTTTCCGAATTTTAGTAATTGGTTTCTGAAAATGCTCTTTATTACTCCTTGAAACATCTAATTTATTAAATTTGAAGTAGATTAAATGTTGCAAACTCCCTGAATTGAAGCAAATATAGCTAGGAGATTGCATTCGTAATTGATAGGTTCTCATCAAGAAATATGCTAAGGGCGGAATACATTTCAGGCGAATCTATGGCATGAGGGACGAAGAATGAGAAAAAGGGATTTCACAGCCTTTCTAGTAATTATTGTTGCATACGTGACACTTCCTGGTGGTGGTGGCCTGCCTGACTAGAAAAATAACTGGGCTAAGGCAGATTTTCTACGATACAGGATGAGAAGTAGGTTGGTTCGAGTGGGATTACTCCAAAGAGCACGTTTTATGTTGGTCTTGACTCTACTACTTATGATGTCTTTTAAGGGTGTTCTGCAGGTGCAGGCTCACACAGGTACTGCTGGACATCCAGATTCGCCTTTGGTCTGGGAACATCTCAATTCAGGGTACGATGAAGCGGTTTTTCGAGATGTGGGCTTTCTTAATTATACTCATGGATGGACTACTGGTTTCATAGAGCAGAATGGTCCTGATATCTTAATAGTTCTGCACACTGAAAATGGGGGGGATACTTGGACAGAGCAGTTAGAGGAATATGATCAATATGTTGTAGACCTTGAGATAGTCGATGATCAAACAGTGTGGATTACCGGTAAAGAAAAGCTCTTTTTTACGAATAATAGTGATTCAGACTGGTTTATTTCTGAACCTGCCTCTGTCCAAGCAAGTTATAGCTTGGTGGAATTCTTTAATCAGACCCATGGCTGGACCGCTACCATGGAAACATTGTACAAGACCACTGATGGTGGACTGACATGGAGTGCTGTACCAGGATGGGACTTTGAGGATGATCTTCCTCGATACATTGAGTTCATAGATGACTCTAGGGTACTTGCCATAGGATGGTTTGGAATCTATTATAGCGAGGATCTTGCAGAAGCCTGGGAACAGGTCCATGACTATGGTGGGTGGAGTCTGGTTGCTCTAGACAATGGCAAATCATTGGCGGTGGCAGACAACGAACTCATGTACTCGGAGGACTACACGACATGGATTAATCTACCTGTTCCAAACCGCGCTCCTTTGCCTAGACATACTCCTCCGTATCTCTCCGATATCTTCTTTCTGGATGACACTCATGGATGGATTGTTGGTGACCAAATCCCCATCATGTACACACCTGATGGTGGAAACACGTGGTATGAGCAGTCAGTTTCTGAGGAAGTCACTGGCAGATTGATGTCAGTGGACTTCACCAATCAAACCCATGGTTGGGCAGTGGGTAGCGAGGGCATCATTTTACGGACCACGCAAGGAAATCTCCTTGAGTGTCGCCTCTGGATGGGGATTACTGACCCCGTCTTTTTGATAATTGTTTCATCTATCGGAGTGATTGTTATAGTTGGACTTGGATATTATAGACGACGGAAAACATGACACCCTACTACTCAAACAATCGCACCTTCAATTCAATAGAATACAAGAGATTTCTTAGAGGTGGAGTAACTTGATTTCGTCTTCGGGATTGCGAGAAGGGTACATACCTTGGACGGGACAGTGCACAGAAGTTTCTTCCAGTTCACTCACAATTGTAAGAGAGAGGTTTTGCATAGTATTTATGAGGTGGGGTAGTAATCAGAATTCTTTGAGTTGGTTAGGCATATGACTGTGAATCTTACTCTAAAAACCGAGCTTGACTTGCCTATTGAGGCGGACACAGTCACACCCAGTCACTTTGCAGGCAAGAGTCTGGAAGAGATCGGGAAACTTCCAGTCCTTCAAGGGAATCAGATGCTTGAACTGAAGGACTTTTTCGACATCAATGGCGAAGCAGGAGAAACTCCTGATGATACCGAGATTGTTGTGGAAGGTGACCTCAAGAAAGTGAAGATGATTGGAAAGGGCATGAACGGGGGCAAAATCACCGTCAATGGTGATGTGGGCATGTATCTTGGTGCAGAAATGATTGCAGGCAGGATACACGTGAAAGGTTCTGTTGATGCCTGGGCTGCTGCAGAGATGGTGGGAGGAAACATCCAGATAGAAGGGGATGCGGCTGACAGGATCTGCGCTGGTTATCGCGGTAGCCTCGAAGGAATGATGGGTGGTCGGGTCTATGTTGCAGGAAATGTAGGAAGGGAAGCAGCATCTCAGATGCGTAAGGGTTTCCTTGCGGTGAAAGGGAATGTAGGCGAACTTGCAGCGGCAAAAATGCAAGGGGGTACTATCGTTGTCTGTGGAAACCTTGCTGAGAGACCTGGCGTATCTGCGAAAAAAGGAATGATAATTGTACTCGGCAAGATAGATTCACTCATTCCAACATACCTACCAAGTGGAACTTCTGAGAGAGAATTCACGAATTATTTCATCCGGTATGTAAAATCACGAAGACCAGACTTCATTTCGGAGGAGATACCTTCCTCTGAGAAATGGGTCAAGTACATGGGAGACTTTGCTGAGGGAGACCCCAGAGAAGAGATCTATGTGCGTGCAAAAATGATGGAACATGAATCCTAGGGGATATTCTATGACAATTAGTGTGAACGAGAAAGGACTTGAGATTGTAGAAGAGATGATGAACAACGCAGAGAAACTCGACTGTACAGTGACAAAATCAGGGAATGGAGCTACTATCATTGATGCTGGAATAGAAGTTACTGGCACAGATGAACTTGGAAGGCTACTAGGCGAGGTCTGTCTGGGTGGGTATGGTGTTGTCAAACTGTCTGAGGTCACAATTGGAGATGTTACGCTCCCCTCTGTGATTGTTTCAACTGATGAGCCTGCAATCTCGACTATGGGGTCGCAGTATGCTGGTTGGATCATAAACGAGGATGGGTACTTTGCCATGGGATCTGGACCTGCAAGGGCACTCTATGCAAAAGAGAAAATCTACAAAGAGCTAGAATACAAAGATGATGCAAAGGTAGGAGTACTGCTTCTTGAAACAAGGACTCCTCCACCTGATAATGTGATAGAGTACATTGCTGGAAAATGTGGTATAGAAACAAAGGACCTCTACCTCATAGTTGCACCAACTGCTTGTTTGGCAGGGTCGATTCAGATATCAGCTAGGGTTGTTGAGGTCGGTGCACACAAGCTACATGAACTTGGTTTCGATGTAAGGAAGATAAGAAGAGGTCATGGTGTGGCTCCAATTGCGCCGATGGTGAGTACGAAGGATAACAAGATGATGGGTGCTACAAACGACTGTATTCTGTATGCAGGTTCCACCTACTATGATATTCGACCTGACGAAGGAGATGACTTGAAGAAGCTGACACAAGACGCACCTTCTTCAAACTCAGAGCAGTATGGACAACCTTTCTACAAGCTATTCAAGAGCTTTGATTTCGATTTCTACAAGGTTGACCCTCTTCTCTTCAGTCCAGCCAAGGTCACTATCAAAGACATCACCAACGATGAAGTTTACGAAGCAGGAGAGCTAAATGTCGAGGTATTGAAACAGTCATTGGAACTCTAATCAGGTAGCTTCCATCTCCCCTACTATCTCAATTGCTTCCTGAGTAGCGGGGGCGATAGTTTCGATTTTCGGGATAGGGTTCCTGAATCCTGCTACTATCATGATAGTCCCCACTAGGGCCACGATAGACATCAGACCAAATGTGACAGGAAATCCATGGAGAGGAAGCAGCCAGCCAAAGAATGCTACAAAAGGCATAGCTAACAACAGAGTCAAAGTAGGTTGTAGAGAGTAGACACTGTTGCGTATCTTATTTGGAACTACATCAAGCATCACACGCTGAGTCAGAATGCCAGCCAATGATCCAAATGCATCGGTTATGATGAAGAGGATGAATATTAGAACCATGGGCGCGACTGATGCACCAGGCATCTCAATTATGGCAATATCTGTGAAAGGAATGAACAAACCAACCATATTGGCAGCATCAAGTGGTGGGGAGAATGCAAAGATTATCAATGCAATGACGATGTTGAACCCAAATCCCAAGAACTGCAGGAATCTGAATCGCGGAGTCCACTTGACCGGATCGAATCGCTTTGCCCATATTCCACTCCGTTCTTGAGCTACTGCTTCTGGAACGAAGACGAGTGTGCGGTACGAGGACACTGCAATGTCATTGAATAAGTATGCAAAGTAGAGCGGAAATAGCACAATATTCCACCATACGGTACCCATACTCCAGATTACAACCTCACCTAACAAGAGAAGTGCAACAAATCGAGATGAAAAGAGAAACTTCACTCCATCCTTGAGAAGACCACCATATTGTTGCACGGACCTTGGTTCGGTTTCATCTCTTGCTCCAGGTAAATCTTTGATTACTATCATTACGACTATGGCTAGGCCTACACATGACAATGCTTGGATGATGAATACAGTTTCACGGAAGAATATTGTCGCTAGGATACTCCCGGGCAATATGACCGCAAGTGAGGATACCTGCCATAGCATCCCTACCTTGCCCCAAAATACTCCGTATTGCTTGCGATCTTTATCCTCAGGCATGACAACACGGTAGTTATTGTCAAACCAGGCATGGAATGCACCACTCTCTTGTGAAGAACCAAGACCCATCAGAGCAAAAATCACGACGTAGACAAAGAAGGGAGTGTCAAAGGTCAGTGTCGCGGTAAGCCAGAATGCTACCGCATAACAGAGAAGTGCGGATGAAATTACATAGCGTTGTCCGATGTGATCGCCTAGTGCGCCTGTCGGATAATCAAGTAGCACCTGAACTCCAAACTGGATGACGGTAAGAACACCAACAAAGACTAGACCATCGAGATAGTTACCACTACCTAGAGATTCGGAAATGAAAATGATCCAGAATGTAGTGGAAATCTGAAAGGTTGCTGCAAAAAGGGGTAAAACTACAGCCATTATTTTAGCTAGACGGAGTCCGGACTCTGTTGCGTTCTCTAGTCCGAAAAGTCTGGCTAACAGCGTCATCTCTGATACTTCCTAGTTATTGATAGAAGGAATTATCGAAAATTTATGTTTGGCTATTAGGTTTGTGTAGTACGCCAATAAAATGAGGCCACTCCGTTGACTTTATCATTGATTCAGATGAGCAATGCCTGAGCAAGATGATAGTAAAGGTCCGATTTCGGGGTCCAATAGCGGCGAGAATGTCATCAGATATCTATGAAATCAAAGCAGACAATAATGCGACCTTGAATGATGTACTGATCAATCTCATCAGGGAACACGAAGAAGTAAGAGATGTGTGGACGTCTTCAGAACAGATGGACAGGGATACGCTCTTACTCCGAAACGATGCAGACATAGGATTGTTTGATGGATTGGAAACAAAGCTTGATGATGGCGATGAATTGATAATTCTTCCATTAGTTCATGGTGGTTAGACAAAGTCAGCCCCGGCCTTGACAGCCTTCATGTTGATCTCAAGATATTTTTCGGATACTGCGCTGGTTACTGCTTTCTCAAGTGCATCCATCGATATCATCTCGATTGTTTTAGCCAGAGCACCTAACATCACCATGTTGGATACTAATCGCAGGCCCATATCATCTGCAGTTTGCATTGCTGGTACTTTGATGACCTTGAACCCAGGATCAATCCCTGAAACATCAACAAGATCAGGATCAATAATCAGAATGCTGTTCTCTTTAGCATCTTCTAGATACATCTCAAGTGCCTTCTGACTCATGACAACAAAGATGTCTGATTTTCTGACCTTGGGATAGTGGATATCACCATCACTAACTATGATCTCACTTTTTGCAGCGGTGCCTCGAGCTTCTGAGCCATAGCTCTGACTCTGTACCACATTTAGCCCTGCGTGAATTGCTGCATTACCCATGATGACTCCAGCTAGAACAACGCCCATTCCACCGGTACCTGCAATGCGAATCTCGTTCCTCATGTAACTCACTCCGGGATATTCCTGACCATGTTCTGCATTGACTCTACAAATCCGATTTCCTCGCGGTCAACAAACACACCAAGGTCAATTCCGTCATGTGTTGGTACCGTGTAGGTAAGTGGGTCGTCTGGTTTTCTTACAGGAAGAGCCTTGAACCACTCAAGGAATTTCTGTGCATTCCCAATCTTTGCTCGTCGTCCATATGCCGTAGGACATTGGCTTAACATCTCTACAAATGAGAATCCCTTTCGCTGGAGCGCGGTCTTCATGGCTCGTGCAGCTTGATTCGGGTGTGCAGTTGTCCATCGTGCTACGTAGTTTGCGCCTGCTGCAGCGACTAAGCGAGCGATATCAAAGGGACGTTCAGGGTTGCCATAGGGGGTTGTCGCAGTTGTATCCCCAGTGAAAGTTGTTGCACTCACTTGACCCCCAGTCATCCCATAGTTGTAATTGTTGCTTAATATAACGGTCATGTCAATATTGCGACGGGCAGCGTGAATGAGGTGATTTCCTCCGATAGTTGAGAGGTCACCATCCCCTGAAATGACTACCACTTTCAGTTCAGGACGGGCCATCTTCAGACCAGTTGCAAAAGCAATAGCACGTCCATGTGTTGTGTGAAGTGTGTCAGCCTTGAAGTGGGGAGAAGGAATCCAAGCTCCACAACCAATTCCAGATACGAAGGCAAACCCGGAAAGGTCTTCATGACCTAAGTCACGTACAGCCTTCAAGAATGAGTTAGTGATAGTTCCATTGCCGCAGCCTGGGCAAAATGGGCTCGGAAGTGCTTCTTCACGAAGATATGGAATTGAGATATGAGGAGCAGGTGTTGTCACAATGTTCACCTTACCGCTGAGTTGGGCGGGGCGCTATGATGTTAATAACCTAGCGATACTCACTGTTTTCTCGCTCAATCATATTGAGCTTTGAAGAAGACTGAAACTCTATCTGTAATGTAGTCAAATTGTTCCCTTGTTGGCGAATGAACTCCATCTAAGCATTCAATATCAACCAAATCCTGGAAGATTTCACTTGCTTGGGAGATTACCTTTTCTGCAGGGTATAGGATGTCATTACTTTGACAAAATATCATTACAGGAGCATGAAGAGAAAGCATCTCGTCTTTAGTGATAGAGCGTGGAGTTGGCATTTTGATTTTAACATGTTTAAGAGTAGCTTGTAGAAATTTCAATAAATCCTCGTCAGGATCAGATATGATTGGATGAATTGTTTTGAGCAATCTGCTCCGGCTAGGTGAAATCCTGTAGAACAATCACGGAAAGAGGAGTTTTCTGAGGAAAGTGATTGTTGATCCATTGGTAATTCCCGACGGAGATACTAGCACAATCTTGCTGATTCTCCCGGGATCAATCTTTGCCAATCGAAATGCAATACTCGCACTATATGACCCACAGAAGACATTGACTGATTCCAAATCTAATCCATCAAGCGTATCAACTAACCATTCTCCATAACTATCTTCATCTAGAGAGAGTCGCGTTTCAGCACTCTTCCCAGGATGTCCTATCGTCTCAATGGCATAGACTCGAAATTTATCACAAAGCGAGAGGATATTTCGTAAAGTATTGGGAGTGTATTCATTCCCTCCATGCAAAACAACAACAGGAAAGGCTCCAGCCGGACCTGTAACGATAACATACGAGTGCCCGAAACGAGTGTCGATCATTCGGTCCTCATATTCAATTTCCAAATCGGATACAGCTCTATCATAGAGTTTCATGATGGTTTGTTTTCCTTCAGCACTTCTGTAGATTGATTTTGTTCTGGATATATAGAGCCACTCCTGCAGCTACTAATTGCTTTGTATTCTTATGGCTTTTCACAGAAACGCAACTGTCACATTAGATGAAATCTTTCATATAATCAGACTTGCGTTGTTTCAAAATAATGAGTGCAGCACCCATGGCCCCACCGAGTAGAACTATTGGAACAATATCGAAATCAAGACCGGGGTCAGTTGTCGTATTGTACCATACAGGAGTGAGGTGATGAGCTGTTGCGATAGGTGAGACATCAATATTGCCACCAGTACCTGAAACCAAGTATGGTTGATCAACGAATCCATTGGAATCCTCATCGCGAGCGGTCCAATCGTTCCAGAAGTTTTGGTGGAATATATTCTCGGTGCCGTTGTCGCAAGCCTGAGGAAGTGTGTTATCGATAAAATCATTGAATTCAACAATGGTATTGTCAGCTGAGTTAATTGCCACTCCAAAACCTGTATTGTTGGCAATCCAATTCTCGACTACATAATTCTGATGAGTGGATGATGCAATGGTGACACCATGACCTTGAGTATTGTATATCCAATTTCCAGTGATTGTGTTACCAGAAGTGGCTATGAATAGGCCATCATCAGAAAGATCGAAAATCCTGTTGTTGCTTATTGTATTGTTATCAGACCCTGTAGCTAGGATAACTGAGTGCATGCTATCATGAACGATATTGTCACTGAATGTGTTGTTACAGTTGTATCCAGTCGCAAAGAGTGCACCTTCTTCATTATTGTAGAATTCGTTCCCTGTAATTGTATTCTCATAGCAGAAATAATCGAAAAAGACCCCATCCCATTGGTTATCATAAATTTCGTTGCCTGAGATAGTAGTAAGATTACACCGGATTAGATGAACCCCCACCGCTGTAAAATGGATGGTATTGTTTGCTATGACGACATTTCTCGTGCCAGCCAGGACAATGCCACAAAGTACCCTTGCAACACCATCAAACTCGTTGTTCCTAATTACTACATGCAAATCAGTGTATGAAAGCCGAATCATGTGGTTTGCAACCCGGAACTTGTACCCCTCGATTATGACTGGATCCTCAGCGGTTCCTGTGCCCGGCCAGCCTTCTTCAGCAGCTTGTTCCAGTATGGCTTCGTTACTGTGGATGTATATGGGTGCATGCTCTTCGAGTTGTGACGTGTCAAATGAATGGAAGCGACTCTGGTTCACTGATACTACTGGAGCAGTGACAGAAAACGAAGGAAGCATCAAGACGATTAATAGTAATAGTCCGTATTGTATTCTAGCACCCATTGTTCATCCCTATGATGACGATTACTATGAGTTTGGCTATTTTAACCCACGAACTCGCGCAATGGGTTAGGGAGTAAATCAATAATTTCATGCTAGTCTAAAATTACATATCCTCGAATTCTTCAGAGAGAATACAATCTACCGTGAGAAGATAGCCAATGTCTTCGGATTTAGGCATAGCAAATCTGAACCTGATGTATCATTCATCAATCACCAAATCGAGATCAACCCAATCAGCCTCATGAACAAAGCCAGCATGTTCATAGAAACTCCTTATCGGACCTTCGATATCAGTGAATAGCCAGATCTTTTTGACACCTTGCTTACTCAACCTGGTAGTCAGCTCACTAACCAAGAGTGAGGCTATCCCTTGTCTGCGATACTGCTCTAATGCACCTAATCCATATATCCACGCCTCACGATGATTTGCATCATTTATGGGATTAGTAATGACCTCAGACATCACGGTTCCAACGATTGTTTCATCAATAACAGCAGCAAGTTGACATTCTGCAAGAAATCCTTCTGATTTCTCAAGCCATTCTTCCAACTCGTTTTCCTCTAGTGGTCGTGAGGTGTCATCTTTGAATGCCTCTCTATTTGCCTTAACGAAGTCTGCAATTGTGATTCCTGCTGAAATAGACTGTAGCTTTATTGCCGAATCATGCACTTTCGGTTTCACTTTGGTGATGCTAAGAGAGAAAAGACCTTGGCGCTCTTTTTCTACAAACCCGACATGGGTAAGCGTATCTAGAAGATACTTTTCCGAATCCCACATCCATGTCCATATTCGTTTCACATTGGAGTCCTTTGCTCTTGAGGTCGTGAGCGAGGAAGGCAGTCCCCACCAAAACAACAACAAATAGTATAGTAACCAGGCAATCTACAACGCGACCATGCAAGACATATGCGCCTTCTAGCAAATATAGGAACAATTGCTTTTCTGTTATTCGAAAAGAAGGCTGAATCAAATGAAGGGGGTTCTACCCTCTTGTCTTAACAGAGGTTTTAAAACAGGTTGTTTTCGCGACTGAATAAGTCCGCATTTTTACTTTCAAAGGTGATAATAGGATGTCAGATGTCGCAGCAATGAGAGCTTTTAACCGCGAGATGGCAGCGGTAGTCGGTTCATCTGTAGAAGTTGAACTGAATAATGGAAAGAACTACGCAGGAACCCTCATCGGTATCGATGCAAATACCCTCAGTATCGTTCTTGCTGGTGTAACTGGCGATGCAGCCGTTCCCAAGATGTTCATCTATGGTCCTGGCATTGTCGCATTCTCTGTTTCAGAACAGGAAATCAGTCTAGAGGGACTTGCTAAAGAATTAGAGAAGCAGTTCCCACCAGGCGGCATTCAGTATTTCCCAGATAGATCTATAATTGTGATTATGAACAAAGTTCGCGTGACACCTGAGGGTGTCGACGGATCTGGACCGCTATATGAAAGAGTCTTGCAAGTAGCTGAACCTTGGCTGAGAGAAAGAGGAATCATAGAATAATATAGAATAAGATGGATGATTTGGACTCCTACTAATCTTCCAGTGTAGTGGTCACTAGGATTGCTCTCTCAATACTCGTCTAGCGATATCTGCATTCCTCTTTCATTGAGCAACCAAAAGTGTAACTTTTAGGCTGCTTTTACGCAGGGAGTACTGTGTCATCTCCAAAGCCATTCGATAAGGGAAAACTCCTGCATCTCATTGTAATCGATAAGAAGAAACAGAAGATACTCATCTCTGTCAAGTATCGAGACTTTGATAATAAGAAACCTGAAGATTATGCCATTAATTACAATCCTTTTGATGGCCATAATGGACCTCTAACGGTCATTACTAAGGACACGTTCAGAGTATTGATTGAGGGAGGAGGTTGGCCTCCCATATCGAGTAAAAACGCCGTCCTGCTTTTCATACAAGAAGCCCCAGAGGGTTTTCGTGAGGTAGATGAAGAACTCTACAGAGAAAGGGTGAGAAAGGTCCATGATCTCATAGAGAGAGGAAGACTGGATTCCAGCACCCTTTATTCTATCAAGAACAAAATTCCCACATCTCAGACACAAGAGTCCCACTGGCTACACATTCTCATACTCCAGAATTTACTGTCCAGTCTTGATCTAGAGTGGGTCGGGTTACTGGATATTGAGCCCTTTAAGCTATTGAGTGCGATCTGGGCGATACCCAATTCTTCTGAAAAAGAAGGGCAAGTTCGTGACCTTGTAGTCACTGAACTATGCGCTCAGATAGATAGAGGAGGAACTACTATTGGTCTTGACGTCGAAAGAATGAATGAATGCGAAGTCCTCGCAAGGCGTATCGATCGAATTCTTGAACTGCGAGCAAATGAGATGAATAGCCTGATACCTATTGAGGTGGTGCATACCTCTACAGATGATGGCTATGATGTAACTGAAGTTGACCTCGAACCACTCTGGTACACCGCATATGGAAATCATGTGCTACATGAGTTGAGTCTAGGCAAATCCTGTGATGGAGAGGATTTTCTCGATGTTCAGGAAGAATTCACGAATCTTGGGATGACGCTTCCGACAAATGCAGACTCTCATAGAACAAATAGATCAAAAATGGCAGAATCTATGAAAGAATACATCCGTTACATCGCGAATATCGATGTAGAGTCAATACTATCTGTTCAAGATGGTGTGTTGGTCGATATTATTCGAGGCATAATGAGTTAGAATCCTTTCTTAACAGAAAGTTGCGTTAAATTGAAAGTACATATTGCCACCTAATCATTCACATGATGGCGGATTGTGTTGGTTACTGAGGAGTTAGTTCCAAGTACATGGGGTACTTTTTGGGACCATTTCGGAGAAACACTTGTTCGACTTCTTGAAATCAAAGATGGTTCAAACGTCCTGGACATTGGAACTGGAGGCGGGGCAAATCTCTATCCAGCTGCAAAAAGAGTTGGTGAAACCGGTTCTGTGACAAGTGTTGAGCTGTGCGAACATTGTGTCAACAAAGCAAATGGCGAAATTCAACGTTGTTCTATTTCTAATGCAGAAGTCCTCTTGAAAGATGCCTGTGAAACAGGATTTCCGGATTCCAATTTTGATTATGTGATTGCCGGATTCATCGGATGGGATGATTACTTCGATTTCAAGAAAGGTGAGTTTGTTGCAGATGATGTGCTCACAAAAGAGATCCTGCGAGTGCTAAAACCCGGTGGGTACTTTGGATTGAGTACATGGTTGAACCAAGAAGATTTGGATTGGATGAAACGCTTTCTCAACTCGCATGATATTGAATGTAGAACCAACTACCATGCTGAGCATGAAGAGGGCTGGCGTATCATCATGAAAGATAAAGGACTCATCAATCTCAGATTTGTGGTTGAGATTTTCTATTACACATACCCTTCAGTTGATAATTGGTGGAAAGAAATGATGGACTACAACTGGATTGAAGACAAAGAAAACGGTGAATTCATCACTTCAGATATTAAGTCAGATGCACGTGGAGCCATTAAGGAACATATGACAGGTGATGGAGGAGTACGGTTCAGTAGAACTGCTATCTTCATGACAGCCGAAAAAATCTAGATTCGTCATTCCCCTCTGTCATAGTTCCATACAAGCACGTGTAGCATATTGGTAGTACTAGATGAATTTTCGGAAGCTCTAAATCTTACCTTGAGGGTTGCTAGTCATTGCTGTGAAGAGGTATTCAGTATGACAAGCTGTGAAGGTTGTGGCGCTAGTATTGATGCAAATGATAGCGTGTGTCCGTTTTGTGGCAGGTCTATTATGAAACGGGTTGAATCTCATCCAGAAGATGGAACCTATGGTGTTGCAAGAGGTGCAGATGGAAGCACCAGCGTTCGTTTCGGAGATAGCAAAACCGGGAGCAGACTTCCCTCTGGCAAAGATAACGTAAGTAGTCAGTATCGACGTGGAGCAGGTTCATCTGGAAACCTGTCTGGCAAGCTAGTAGAGAAACTGGACCAACTTAATCGTAAGATTGAGAAAGGCCCTGACCTTTCAAGACAGCAGGGCTCAAAGGATGCGGGAGTTGCCATGTTAGACTACTTTGCTACTATAGCGGATTTGTTGTCATTGTACCAAGATGCTATTGGTCGTGAATCCCATCTCGATACCAGTGATCATGACCGCCTTTCAACGAAAGAGGAACGAATTAGACCAAAACTGAAGTCCATCGTGGCTTTTTGTGAAAAAGCCAGCTCCGAAACAAAGAAGAAAATGGGTCTTTCTGGTTCAGATATTAAAAAAATCAAGAAAGCAGCTACCGAAACTATGCGGATGACTGAATATAGAATGTGTGCCAGATGTGGTGCAATGAGTAAACCTGGAAGCAAGCGATGCCGAGAGTGTAAAGCATCCCTGTAACGGCGCGGTATCATCATTCGACGAAAATGTTTAATAGGTCATAGGACAGGTTAACCTATCCTACATATCTGGAGGGTTGCCCGAATGACTTCCTCACGCCTTAGAGTGTCGCTTGTTTTTGCAATGATAGCGGCAAGTCTATTTCCTTTGGGGGTCAATGCTTTCGGTACCTCATACACACTTGCTGCAACAGGTATCTCATTGGCTATTAACTTCGGGAATGGAACGATCCACGAGTTCTCTAATCTTGAAGGAACCAATGTCTATGAGGTCACTAACTCCACTGCTGGCGCTGAAGGAGAGTGGTATGGTAACTTAATTTTTGTTACATCGGTATCAGGCGTTAGCGAGAGTGATGAAGCGCAGCAATATTGGCATTACAAGGTAAATGGTGAGCTGGGTGGAAGTGCTGCGAATGTGTACTTGCTAGAAGATAATGACTCGATTGAATGGGTATTATCCTCTCCAAATCCAAATGTGCAAACCACTCCAGTCCAACCCATAGTTGACTATTCGTTAATTCTGGGCGCTGCTATTCTCGGCGGTGTATCCATATTGGTACTCATAGTGCTCTGGGCAAGACAATACAAAGGATGATGAAAATTGAAAAAGAACGTAATTCTATCATTGATTTTAGCAGCAATTCTTTTGGTCCCGTTTTTATCCACCACTGCTAGTGGATATAGTGACATCATAGGTCCTAAAGAAGAAGGGAAGACCGTAATAAGATGGAACGTTGTTGAAGCACCTGAAACTCCGGTCGCATGGTTGAATCAGAGCTATGCAGTTCTTGGAAATTGGTCTGTAGAGATAGGGAACGAAATTGCGTTTGAAGTTATGGAGGTCGGGGCTTCAAACAGCTACCTTGAAGGAATCATTAGCATTGGGAATTTCGATTTTGTTATGACAGCGAATAACAGTCTCATTGCTTACAATCTTGTTCTGGCAAT
This sequence comes from Candidatus Thorarchaeota archaeon, assembly GCA_029210805.1. Lineage (GTDB taxonomy): Archaea > Asgardarchaeota > Thorarchaeia > Thorarchaeales > Thorarchaeaceae > MP5-2226. The sequence goes on along the minus strand of JARGGA010000003.1, from coordinate 4,231 downwards.
CTCCAATTTTGTTTCCCCATGGAAACCCGGGCTCGTTATTCCCACAGGAACAGCAAATATCGAGGCCGAAAACGCTTCAGCCTATACTGCAGCTGCAAGAGTCCTAGGTAACTATCTTAATGGAACTGTCGAATCGAAATATGAAAGGCTCACCGCGGGTGGAGTCGCACGCGATTGCATAAGCTGGGACTATGTGCAGGATCCATCAGGGTTTGGAGAACCACAGAGGACATACTTAGCATATGATCTTGTGTCAGGAGTGCTGGTTAGAGCCAACACTTCTGTTAACTTTGGAACTCCATATAACTTGGTCTTGGAACTCAAATCAATTGAGCCGCCTTTGGTTTTCGATTTATCAGTGCTAGGCCTATATGTTGGAGGGCTTGGAGTAGTTGCAATAGCTGCAATAGTTATCATATTCTTCCTCCGGAGAAAATAATCAATTAGAGTGAGAATAATGGGAGAAGAGGGAAGCCAGCAATCCATTCCGTCAAGTCGGAAAGTAGCGATTGTTGCCAATATGACAGCTTTAGCTCTATTAGGTAACTACGCTCTCGTTGGTATTCCCAATGTGGAACTAGGGTCTGTAGTGATTTTCATTACAGCCCTCGTTTTCGGGTTGCCAATGGGCATATGGACCTCACTCTTGACCTCCATTATTTTTTCAACTATCAATCCATGGGGACCATTTATCCCACAAATCTGGTTTACTCAGATGATAGGATGGTTGTATATCGCGATGGTGGGAGGACTGCTAGGCAGAAGAAAACTAAACACCTACCAAAAACCAATCGAGATGTTTGTAGTTGGTGCCTTTCTTGCAGCAGTCTTCGACCTTGTGACAAATATCGGTTATTCCCTCGTCTACAATGTTCCATATGCTGTTGCTGTAGTCCTAGGATTGCCATTCATGGTGATACATGTAGTTTCCAACGCGTTCATCTTAGCGTTTGTCGTTCCTATTGTAGAGCCAATAATCAAGAAGAATATGGCATCTATGATTTGGAATACGCCAAATGAAGAACTATACATAGCTAAGGATCAAGAATCAGGAGAGGAGATGTAAGAGATGCAGGATTGGAGAAAGATTGCACACGAGTTGGCAGATTTGCGCTATCTGAATGCACCTCAATCATTCCAATCACATCATGTCGTTGTATCATTCTTGCTTATTGGTACCCAACAACCCCTAGGACGATATGATCTATGTACTCAACTCTCCCTTGGAGAAGGAAGTGTGAGGTCATTGATGAAGCGTCTAACAAAGGGAGGGTATATTGTTGCCGAAGGAAAACAGGGTCAGAGATTGACTGCAAAGGGCAAGGAACTATTTGATAGGATTTCAAGGGACATCCCCCTTGGATTGTACCTTGAGTTGAGTGAGCTAACACTTCATGATTTTGCTTATGCAAATGTTGTGCGAGGGAAAGCATCAGCAGTCAAAGACGGTATCAAACAGAGAGATGAGGCCATGGTCCATGGTGGGTATGGCCAAGCGGGAGCTACGACTCTAGTTATGAAGGATGGCTTGATTCTAATGCCTCCAGATAATACCAATCTCTTGACTATGAGTGAAAAGGAAACACTTCTGATTGCAGAAAGCTTACGACCTATTGACAATGATGTGATACTCATTGGTTCAGCTGTTGATAGAAATCTTGCACGCGAAGTGTCTATGGCGGCTGCAATGACCTTGTTCGAACAATGAACTTGTATTGGATATAGGAGCGACTAAGTCCACTCGCCTGTAAATATGGCATCCACAAAGGAATCAAGCAATGGTCCGTCCCTTGGGAGAGTCACTGGCGAAAGATATCGCTCACCGTATTTTATCGTTGTATCGTTGTTCCTATCACGACTGATCTGAAGGAGTGTTTTGACAGAAGCCCTATTCCACCCTGTTACATCTACTGTCCCCCTAAAGTCAATTGTCTTCAAGAGTGATGTGAACCTCTCCGCTTCAGATTTGTTGATCACACAACCAAGGATAAGGGCCAGTTCCTTACGGCGTTCCTCATTCGCCCTCTTTGCCTCTTGGAAGAACTCATCAATCATGTTTTCTTGTTCAGATTCCTGAGTAGAGTAGTCATTCTTGAGTTTCATGTATACTAGTTGGCCAGAGGATATTTAACCTCAGATAGACAAGAATTGGGAAATTTGTGAAATGACTAAGAGAGTCTTCGTAGTCCCAAATCATCCAGACTCTTTCGTTTCTCTTGGGTCTTTTCCGCATTGCTTCTCTCAAGCCGTTTCTCAAGTGGCTTGAGGCGGTCTTCCCAAGATGTTCTACCCACTTGTGGAACCTTCCCAATTGATCGAAATTCAGCCTTGATCTTCCGAGGATCAAGAGAGCCTGCAGAGGATGACATGATTCCAAGATCTTGGAGCCGTCGTCTTCCCTTGGGCGATTCCACCTCTTCTTTTGAACGGGCAAGCAGCTGTGGGCTCTTCACACCTGTGAGAATTAGCATCACACGAATACTTCCAGTAAATCGTGGATCGACACGTGCTCCCCAGATTACATTTGCATCAGCGCTCATCTTTTCGGATATCTTCTCGCCTACGCCATTTGCCTCTGCAAGTGACATATCTGGACCCCCAGTGATATGAATTAAGGCGCCAGTGGCACCATTCCATTCAACCTCTAGTAAGGGGCTATTCAGGGCATTCTTTATGGCATCTTCCAATCTTTCTGTTCCAGTGGCTTCACCAAGGCCTACTAGTGCTACGCCACCATTACAGATTATGGATCGTACATCCGCATAGTCCAGATTAATCAGACTTGGCATGGTAATAGTTTCAGTGATACCCTTGGTCATAGCGGCTAACACTTCATCAGCAACGCCAAATGCTTCCTCAAGGGGAAGATCAGGAACCAGTTCCATCAGCTTTTGATTGTCAATTACAACTACCGTATCCGCAAATTCTTGCAACCTAGCAAGCCCTGCCTTTGCCTTGTCGATGCGGGCGCGTTCAAGACTAAATGGCATTGTGACGACGCCAACTACTATTGCATCATTTCGTTTGGCAATCTCAGCTACAATTGGCGCGCTACCAGTCCCAGTACCACCGCCCATTCCTGCAGCTATGAAGACTAAATCTGCATCTCTCAAAAGTTCAGAAAGTTGTTGAGCAGATTCTTCAGCAGCAGCCTGACCAACATGTGGGTATCCACCTGCGCCCAATCCTCTTGTTATTTTTTCGCCAATGAGTAACTTTCTGTGAGCCGTTGTGACTGCGAGATGCTGCCTGTCAGTGTTTATTGCTATGCACTCTGCGCCTTGCACACCTATTGTCATTAGTCGTTTGACTGTGTTATTACCAGCTCCTCCGCAACCAATAACTACGATTCGAGCCTGACCCATATCAAGGGAAGGGCCAATCGACCTCTCACCACGACTATGCTCTCTTGAGGAATCTATGAATGACTTCATCCTACGACATCACTCATCCTGGTTGTAGTCGTCTGACTGCGTCCCCAGAGCTCATGTTTAAGCAGGTCTCTGATTGCAATTCTAATGGCTTCTGAGCGATTCGGGTAGAGTCCATTCTCAACCAGTTTTTGAATGTCAATCAGAATTTTTTCGGGCAAGTGCACAGCTATCAGACGCATTATTAGTCCTCTATAGGACCAGTGTTATAGAGGGATAATACTCCATGTATTACAGGGGAATTGCTGATACGATGTTGAAAAAGAAAGGATAGTGACCAAATTGGCCACTATTTTGAGAAACCTAAATCCTATCGAAAATTCGAGTTCCTAAGTGACCAATGGAATGAACAGTACCATGGAGCATCTATCGCATTATCATCACTTTCTGAAGCCATACAGCATGCATAATTTGAACAGTATTTTTCCCCACCGGAATCTGTGTCAAGAATTCCAGCATGGTGACCAAATTCATGCAAGAAGCCACATTTTGCCCAATTGAGAAAATCGGTACCTGTTTGCTGATTTGCATTGTATGCCAGTGAGTAATCATAAAGAACAATTCCCCAATCATAACCAGAAGTATCGACATAGTGAAATCCTATATACCAATAAGGATAGGATATATCCTCTTTGTTTGCAATCAAAAGCCATTCGTACAGACTACTTCCTTCATGATTATAATACGTTTCATGTAGGGTTTCGAACTCTGCGATAGTGATAGCATTATCAAATGGAATCGTATCATCGAGGTAGTAATCACATCTTGCATACCCATGAAGAATATAGTACCACTTAGCA